>DASSOW010000105.1:0-8362 GCA_035700175.1 Gemmatimonadales bacterium
ACCACGCCCATGCCGTAGACGCCCATGGCCATGCCCTGCTCTTCCGTCGGAAAGCTCTCGCGCAGGATTGCCTGCGAAACGGTCATCAGCACCCCGCCACCCATCCCCTGGATCACGCGGAAGATGACAATCACCTCGAGACTGCGCGCGAGGCCGCAGAGCATCGACGCCACCGTGAACAGCACCACCGAAATCTGGTACATCCTCTTCCGCCCGATCTGCTCGGCGAGCGTGCCGAGGATGGGCATGATGATCACGTTGGAAAGGATGTAGCCGGTGACGACCCAGGCGATCTCCTCGATCGAGGCACCCAGGGTGCCGGCCATGTCGGGCAGCGCGACGTTGACGATGCTGGAATCGAGCACCGCCATCATGGTGCCGGTCATGACGGTACCAGCCACGACCCATTTGTTGACGCCGGCTTCGACGCTCATGCGGAAGGGTTGGTGTCGGGCATACGGGAATATAGGTCGGGCGGGACGGGCGGGACGGACAAGCGGTCACGCGTCACGCGTCTCGCGTCTCGCGTCATGCATCAACCGGCCCGCCCTGCCCGCCTCGCCCGTCCCGCCCTCTTGTCCACCCTGTGTTCCTCCCTCCACTCCTGTCGTCACCGCAGGAGTCCCGAGTCTCAGAGAACCAGCATGCAGCGGATGAGGTGGCTGACCCGCTGGGCGATGCTCCTGGCGGGTATGACGGTGCCTTCGGTGGGCTGGACGCAGGCCGCGAGCGTGCGGCGCCAGTTCTCGGCGTTCCGCGATTCGCTCGCGTCGATCAGCACTGCGGAGGTGGCAGCGGTGCTCGACGCTCAACGAAATGCCCAGCTCCGGGTGCACTCGTCAGATCCAACCCTCCTGGTTCTGGCCGGACTCGCCCGGCTTCGGCTGGGTCAGCTCTCGGAGGGACGCACCTCCCTGGACCAGGCTCAGGGCCTTTTCGATGAGGCGGTCCTGAAGGCGCCGGACGGCTGGCCCTGGCCCTGGTACGGCTTGGCGCTCGCAGATCTCGCGCTCGACAGCACCGATGCCGTGGTCAAGCGCTCGATGCACTCGGGACCAGGCGTCTACTACCACGACGCCGCACTTCACGCCCTGGGCAAGGCGCTCGAGGCCGATTCCTCCTTCATCCCGGCCGCCGAGCTTCTCGGCACCATCCTCCTTCCCTTCGGGGAACGCTCGCTCAATGACGAACTCAAGCGCGCGGTGCGCCGAGCGGCCGCGAGCAACCAGGCCGCATCGCCGTGGCTCGCGCTGGGGCGGCTCTACCGCAACCTGCACAAGTCGGACTCGGCGATAATCGCCTTTCACCAGTACGTGAGACTGGGTGGCGACTCTGGTCTCGGCCTGCTGGAAGAAGCCCGATCCCGCTTTGCCCGGGGTCAGGTCGGGGCCGCGTCAGCCGACTACTACGGCGGAGCACGCGCAGCCCACACCCTCGCTCGCGAGGCGTACCGCCGTGATCTCGGATGGGTGGCGTCACCCGAGGAACTGGCCGCCTTTGATGCCGTGCCTCCGGACAGCCTGGAGCCATTCGTGCAAGCCTTCTGGGCCAAGCGCGACGCCGAGGAGATGCGCAGTCCCGGTGAGCGGCTGCGGGAGCACGTGCGGCGGTGGCGCTATGTGTTCGAGCATTTTCAGCTGAGCGCCCGCGCCGAAGGGACCCCACAGCGCGGCGGGGCCAATTGCGGGCCGGGGATGTTTCCATCGCTCCGGGATGACCCCGCCAGCCATGCGTACAGCGCAACAACGCTTGAGATGGCGGTGCCGCCCGACCTGCAGCTCTTTGAACCGGGCGTCTATGCGGCCACATGGCGCGGCAAGCGCCTGGTGGACGATCGCGGGCTGATCTACATGCGGCACGGGGAGCCAGACAAGCGCGCCACGGCGTCGCTGGAACAGGCGCGCTACAACACGCCCCAACGGATGACCGTAGCCAGCTCGGTTGCCGGCAAGGCATACGACGCCCTTTCCCAACAGGCTGCAGAGCCGGGCGCCAACGGTGCCGTGAACATGTCAGCCACCATCTCGCTCGAGGAGAAGGCCCATGAGATGACCGGGCATATCCAGGTGCGGCCGGCCGCCACGCCAGCCCAGACCGAGACGCGACCCAACGAGAGCTGGAAATACGTGACGCCGCACGGCAACCTGCTGTTCCACTTCTGCGGCAGCATGGCCCTGGGCACTGCTGCCGCCACAACACTCGTGGAAATGCTCCCGCTCAGTCCCGAAATGCTGGGTCCCCGCTCGAGCCTGGATCCGCGATTCGGCACGCTCGAGGGCGAGCTGATGACGTTCCGCGCCGGACAAGGAAACCTTCCCTCCGCGGCGCGCGAGATGACCCGCGAGCTCACCGAAGCGGGACGGCGCGACATCGCGATCGGCCTCAGCACCGATGAGTACGCACCCGAGTTCAAGCACGAGATCACGCCGTTCACCCAGTTCTACGCGGTGGGCCAGCCGGCAAGCGGCAGCAGCAAGGTGCTAGCCATCTTTGCCTTTCCTGGCGAGGACCTGATTCCCACGCAGTCGTCCGACGGGCAGCTGGTCTATCCCATTTCGTTCCGGCTCATTGCCACTGACGCGGCGGGACACATCGCACGAATAGATACGACCCGGTACTTCCTGGCCTCGGACACACTCTTCGAGAAGCAGTACCTGTACGGACTGGAGGTGCTTCCGCTCCCGCCTGGAACCTGGAAGGTGCGCCTGCTCGCCACCCAGCCCGGACTCGACGCCGGCGGGGCTGTCGAACGCCGGGAGGTCAAGATCAGCGGAAGTTCATCGCTGGTCATGAGCGACCTGGTCTTTGGACGACTGAACTCCGGACTTACATGGTCATCCGGGCATGGCGATGTCCCGCTTAGCCCGCTCGACTTCTACTCCCGTTCAGGCGCGGTCGAGGTGTACTACGAGGTGAGTGGGGCGCTCACCGGCCAGACCTATCACACCGACCTGGAACTCACCGGACTCTCCGGCCGGTTCAAGGGTCAGGTGCGCCTCGGCTTTGACGAACAGGCCACCGGGCCCGTGCTGCGGCTCCGCCGCAGCGTGGGGCTCGACCGGCTCAAGGGCGGACGCTACCGGATGACGGTGACGGTGACGGAACAGGGGTCGGAACGACGCGTGACACAGACAAGGGTGCTGAATGTGATGCGATAGGCGGGAACACGGGATGGGCGGGATGGGCGGGATGGGCGGGGCGGACAGGACGGGCGGAACGGACAAGCGGTCACACGTCACGCGTCTCGCGTCTCGCGTCATGCGTCAACCGGCCCGCCCTGCCCGCCCTGCCCGTCTTGTCCGTCTCGTCACTCCGGCTGCCGCATTTCGCCTTCGGTGCGTTGGCGGTCGGGGAATTCGCCGCGCAGCACCGCCACGCCGTCCACGGCGACGCGCATGCCGGTGCCCGGCAGGGACGCCACTCCGACTATCGTGATGGCTGGGGGCGGCAGCTCCGTGAACAGCGCCGAGGCGGCATCATGCACCGTTGCGGCCGCGGCCGAGTCCATGTCCACCACGTAGAAGGTCAGTTTGGCGACGTCGCCCGGCAGGCCGCGCCCCGCCCGCACCACACGCAGCAGATTGCCGACGCTCTGCACCGTCTGTGCCCGAAGGTCGTGGGCGCCGACCAGGCGGGCCGCGCTGTCGAGCGGGACCTGGCCCGAGATGTACATCACCAGCCCGCGCTTGATCGCCGAACTGAAGCCCGGGATCGACGGGACCGAATCGGCGTGGACGGCAACGCCACCGACCGGCAGCATGGGCCCGGGAAACTGCCGGCCCCTCGGCTGGGCGCAGGCGGCGAGGAGGAGAGCCAGGAGAGCGAAAGAGAGCCGTTGCATAGGTCGAGGAGTCAAGAGGTCGAGGAGTCGAGCGCTCAGCGCGTCGCGCCTGGCGCACAGCGCAGTTCAATTCAGCAGTTGCTTCAGGAAGTCTGTGGTACCTTCCGGGCCGGTAACGTCCAGCGTGACCGCGCCGTCTCCCGGATCCACCGTCAGCCTGAAACGAAGAAAGCGGCAGCACTGATGCTCGGCGCCGATGACGGCCGCCACATCGGCGAGCAGCTTCTCCTGGAAGCCAAAAATGAGACGTACACCATCTGGAAGCCCGCACACCTCGGCAGCGCGGCGGGCCAGCCCGGGCAGCAAGGCGTCGCCCCGTTTGGCGATCGTCGAGGCGTCAAGCGTACAGGCAACGGGGAGGTCGGACATGGCCCGAATATAGCATTACTTTTGCTACTATCCGGCATAATCGTGATGACGCAGCAGGCTCCTCCAGCCCCCAGATTCCATGCGCCTCTCCTGGAATGAAATCCGCGCTCGCGCTGCCCACTTCGCGAGAGAATGGGAGGGACACGGCTACGAGAAGGGCGAAACCCAGCTGTTCTACCGGGACCTTTTCGAAGTCTTCGGCATGCCGGTGCGCCGGGTAGCCACCTTCGAAGAACCGGTCCGGAATCTGGGTGATCGCCGCGGGTTTATTGACCTCTTTTGGAAGGGAGTCCTGCTAGTCGAGCAGAAAAGTCGCGGACGAGATCGCGTGCGAGCCAAACAGCAGGCTCTGGACTACTTCCCCGGCCTCAAGAACTCTGAACTGCCCCGCTATGTGCTGGTGAGCGACTTCCAGTCCTTCGACCTCTACGACCTCGAGCAGGGAACCGACGTGTCGTTTGCCCTGTCAGCCCTGCCAATGCACGTCGAGAAGTTCGGCTTCATCATCGGGGTCGAGGCGCGCACGTTCCGGGACCAGGATCCGGTGAACGTCGAGGCCTCGGAAATGATGGGGGCGCTGCACGACGCCCTCGAGGCGTCCGGCTACACCGGGCATGACCTGGAGCAATTTCTCGTCCGCTTGGTCTTTTGTCTCTTCGCCGATGACACCGGCATTTTCGAGCCGAAGGACACCTTTCTCGACTACCTGACTTCCCGCACCAGCGAAGACGGTTCCGATCTGGGCGCGCGACTGATTCAGGTCTTCCAGGTGCTCAACACGCCGGAGGACGCCCGGGCGCGGAACCTGGACGAGGATCTGGCCCGGCTTCCGTATGTCAACGGCGACCTGTTCGCTGGCCGGCTGGCGATTCCGTCCTTCGACGCCAGCATGCGCCAGCAGCTGTTGGACGCCTGCCAGTTCGACTGGTCCGCGATCTCCCCCGCCATCTTCGGCGCCCTGTTCCAGTCGGTCATGAATCCGGAGGAGCGGCGGGCACAGGGAGCGCACTACACCACCGAGCGGAACATCCTCAAGGTGATCGAACCGCTTTTCCTCGATGATCTCCGGGCCGAGTTCAGGCGGCTCAGGGCCAGGAAGGACAAGGGCCGGCGCAAGGCGCTACACGACTTCCAGGCGCGGCTCGCCAAGCTCACTTTCTTCGATCCGGCATGTGGTTGCGGCAACTTTCTCGTCATTGCCTACCGGGAACTCCGCTCGCTGGAACTCGAACTTATACGTGAATTGCGGGGCAGCCTGTCGCGAGAGCAGGTGCGTCTCGACTTGTCCCTGATAAACGTGGATCAATTTTACGGTATCGAACTCGGCGAGTTCCCGGCCCGGATAGCCGAGACGGCCATGTGGATGATGGACCACATCATGAATAACCGACTAAGCCTCGAAATTGGCGAGTCGTATGTGCGGCTACCGCTGAAGCGCTCCCCGCACATCACGCACGGCGACGCGCTCGAGACCGACTGGAATGAGGTGCTTCCCGGCGCACAGTGCTCCTACGTGTACGGCAATCCCCCGTTCGTAGGATCCAAGTTCCAGTCCGAGCAACAGCGTGCCCAGGTTCGCCGCATCGCCGGCCTCGGCGGCAGTGGCGGCTCGCTGGACTATGTGGCGGCGTGGTTCCTCAAGGCGGGCGCGTACGTTCAAGGCGGTACGGCGGCGATCGGGTTTGTGGCCACCAACTCCATAACCCAGGGGGAGCAGGTAGGCCAGCTCTGGCCCCTGTTGTTCGAGCGGTACGGGCTGGAGATCAGCTTTGCGCACCGCACCTTTGCCTGGGGCTCCGACGCGCGTGGGAAGGCCCATGTCCACGTAGTGATTCTGGGACTCTGCCGGCGCTCCGACGCACCGATGCGGCGTCGCCTCTTCTCGTACCCCGACATCAACGGCGATCCGCACGAGAGCGACCACGCCGCGATTTCTCCGTATCTGTTCGATGCCAGCCGGCTGGCGAATCCGCATGTCGTGGTGCGTGAAGAGAGCAGGCCCATCAATGGGTTGCCCCAGCTCATCATCGGCTCCAAGCCGATTGACGGTGGGAACTACATCTTTACCGAAGAAGAGCGGGCGGCCTTCCTGGCGGTCGAGCCGCGCGCGAGGCGCTTCATGCATCCATTCGTTGGCAGCCGCGAATTTCTGCATGAAGGTCACCGTCACATTCTGTGGCTGGGAGACGCGGAGCCGGAAGAATTGCGTGAGCTCCCTCATGTTCGCGAACGGATTGCGCGCGTGCGGGCCTACCGACTGGCCAGTGACAGTGCGCCGACGAAGGCCCTCGCTGCCACGCCGACCAGATACCACGTCAATGTGGTCCCAAAGAGGCCATTTCTCGTAGTTCCCGAGGTCAGCTCCGAGCGTCGGGAATACATTCCAATCGCTTGGCTTGAGCCGCCAGTAATTCCGAGCAACAAGGTGCGGATACTGCAGGACGCGGAGTTGTGGCAATTCGCGCTGCTCACATCTGAAATGCATATGGCCTGGGTGAGAGGAATTGGTGGACGTTTAGAAAGCCGGTTTCAGTACGGGATAGGAATTATTTACAACACGTTGCCCGTCCCGAATGTCCGTGATGCGAGCGCCTTAGAAGACTCAGCCAAGAAGGTATTAGCCGCCCGGGCCGCCCATCCTGACTCCACGTTGAGCGATCTTTACGATCCTGACTTGATGCCCGCTGACCTGCGGCGGGCCCACTCGGCGCTGGACCGCGCGGTGGACCGCCTGTATAGACGGGAGAAGTTCACGGGGGATAGCGACCGGGTGGAGTATCTGCTGGGGATGTACGAGAAGATGGCGGTGCCGCTGGCAGCGCCAACGCGACGTGCCCGCCAGCGTCGCGTACGCTGAGTCGGGGTTCTATCTGGGCCATTTCTCGAGGGAGAGCGCGGGAAAGGGACTTTCGTCCACCGGATCCCGATACATCACCCAGCGCGCCTCGGCCGGTTCCCATGAGCCATTGTAGTTCTCCACTTCGACATGGATCGTCAGCGCCATGAGGCTATCAGGTGCGGTATCGACAATTGGCTCGTTTGGTCGAATTGACGCCACATGGTGCAACTTTACCACTGGATACCTGGTGGCTTGCTCAATGTCGTCAAGCGATGCGCCAGTAAGGTCCACGACGACCGTGAGCTCCGGTCGAGTCGCCATCTTGAGCACCGGTCGGGTAACAGCATGTAGATCATCTGCTTCGAGCCCAAGTAGGACGAGCACCCCGAATTGAACCAGCTTCTCCGCGATATTCCCAAGCCGCGTTAGATCCACCAAGACTTCATGATCATCTGCAAGCGCGTGCACAATATCTGCCCGGCGTGAAGCCAGAGCCTCTACTGCTGCCGAATCAAGGCCAGAGACTGTCGTGGCGAACTGATGCACGCCACTCCAATCACCTCGCCCCCGGCCAAGTCGCCGCTGAACGGGGAAGCGCGCTCTCAGCAGCGGCTCCATCGCCTGCAATCCCGCGCAGAGCTCCTCGAAGCGGTCGCGCTGATCCGTCTCTATCCGACTACGCCTGAGACACCGAATCGCCCTCTCGATACGCCGCAGCTCATCGCCAGCTGCTCCGGCCTGACGCAGGAGCTCGATAGCATCATGCACAGCAAGCGTTTCCGCTGGCGCGAATACGCGGCGGAAGCGTCGAAGTTCAGGCGCATTCCGGATGGCCTGAGCAAACTGGATTGCCCCCTCGCGCGCCTCCAATGAAAGCGCAAAAAGGAGCTCCGGTTCTTCTATAGCGCAGCTATGAGTGAACGACAGGAGATCGGCCAGGCGGCTAGTCAGCCCGCGCGCAAGCTGCATGGCCGCGTGGATATCGTGAGCATCGACTTCCACAGTGTACAACAGTCCATCGTGAATCGACGCTCCATCGAACGCTGTGGATGTGGCGTCGCCGACCCGAACGGAGTAGTCCTGACCGCGAAACGTGCGGCGGGCCTCTGCACGTAGCGAGGAGCGACTGGCAAGGCGAACCCTGAATTTTGGCATGGTTTGACGCCTTGCGCCCTTCAGATAAGCTCCGGATGCCGGTCCTTGAGCCACGCCCTCACAACGCCGCGCAGATCACGTACACGCTCTACAAACCGCTCAGCCTCGGCCGCCGTTGTGGTACCAACCCGCTCGTAAGTCATCTCATTCCGGAGCCG
>DASSOW010000106.1:0-5244 GCA_035700175.1 Gemmatimonadales bacterium
CGCCATCGCCGACATCCGCTTCTGGCGCGACAAGCATGGCCACAGCCACGCGGAGCTGGAGCACGTGCAGGGCAAGCTGCACCTACTGCGCCAGCCGCCGCTGGAGTCACTGCACGCGGGCGTCAAGGACCGGCTGGGTGCGCTGGTGGAGAGTATTGCGAGCTGAAAGCTGAAGGCTGAGAGCTGAAAGCTGAAGGCTGAAGGCTGAAGGCTGAAAGCGGAAAGCTGAAAGCGGAAAGCTGAAGGCTGAAGGCTGAAAGCGGAAAGCTGAAAGCTGAAAGCTGAAAGCGGAAAGCGGAAAGCTGAAAGCTGAAAGCGGAAAGCGGAAAGCGGAGCGAAGCTACCGCCTTAAGCCTTAAGCCTTACGCCTTACGCCTTACGCCTTACGCCTTACGCCTTACGCCTTCAGCCCTACCCCAATCACGGAGATCGGGAAATGCCCCCTCAACTCAAACCCCTCAACGAGCAGGTCATGGTCATCACGGGTGCCTCGAGTGGCATCGGGCTGGTGACTGCGACCAGCGCTGCCGAGCGAGGGGCTCGCGTGGTCCTGGCGGCGCGGAATGGCCAGGATCTCGATGCGGCTGTGTCGGCCATTCGTGCGCGAGGCGGGCGCGCCGTAAGCCAGGTGGCCGATGTGGCCGACCCGGCGCAAGTGAGCGCGATTGCCGGCACCGCGCTGCGCGAGTTTGGCCGGATCGACACCTGGGTCAACAACGCGGCTGTTGCCATGTACGGCCGGCTGACCGATTTGAGCGTGGACGACATGCGGCGCCAGTTCGACACCAACTACTGGGGCCAGGTGCACGGCAGCCTGGCAGCCGTGACGCACTTGAGCGAGGACGGCGGGGCCATCATCAATGTTGCCAGCGCCCTCGCCGATCGCGCGATTCCGTTGCAGGGGAATTACTGCGCCGCCAAGCACGCCCTCAAGGCGTTCACCGATACACTGCGCATGGAGCTCGAGGAATCGGGATTGCCGATCGCGGTTACGCTGGTCAAGCCGGCGAGCGTCGATACGCCGTTCTTCGAGAAGGCGCGCACCATGCTTGGGGTGGAGCCCCAGCCGGTGCCGCCGGTCTATGCGCCCGAAGTAGTGGCCCGTGCCATTCTCGCGGCCGCGACCCGTCCATATCGCGACATCATCGCCGGGGGCATGGGCAAGATCCTGAGCCTCTCGGCCCGCGCACCGCGCCTCGCCGATCAATACATGGAACGCACGACGTTCAAGTCGCAGATGACGAAACAGCCCACCGGCGGGCGGCCCGACAACCTGTACGCGCCAGTACCGCATGATGGCGGGGAGCGAGGGCAGAACTGGTCAGGGCACGTGCGGCGGACGAGTCTTTACACTGCGGCCTCGATGCACCCGGCGCGAAGCATGTTCGCGCTCGGGTGCATGGGCGTGGCGGCCGTGGCGCTGCTCAGCGCCAGGCGCTGAGCAGACCTCCAGCTTACGCGCCTTGCGTCGCTGCCTCAGGAACCGGCGCGGGGCGGCGCAGGGCCAGGTTGGCAAACCCACCCGCGATACCCAGCATCAGCACCAGCAGGGTCACCATCGGCGTCCACAGCCGAACGGTGCCGAGCAGGGCGTCGAGCGAGAAGCGGCCGGCGCCGGCGAGCCCGATAGCCAGGGCGCCCACGGCGTAGAGCAGCGGCACTTCGATGCCGTTGGTGGCGGCAAAGAGGCCGCCCTTCCAGTGCACGCTACCGGCGGCAACGATCATGACCGAGATCATGAGCGCGGCAGCCACGGGGGTGAACAACCCGAGCAGTAGCAGGAGACCGCCCAGCATCTCGGTGCCGGCGGCGAGGCCAGCAAAGAGGCGGCCGGGCCGGAAGCCCAGGGTCTCGAAAAAGCCGCCGGTGGCCTGAAGGCCGTGGCCACCGAACCAGCCAAACAGCTTCTGGGCGCCATGTCCCATCATGAGGCCTCCCAGCACCACCCGGCCAATCAGGAGGCCGGCGCTGAGCGACAGGATATCGGGACCGGGAATGGACAACATGGGATAACTCCTTGTAAGTGATAACTGTTACTGTTGTAACACATAATTCGTCTGAAAGTTCACCGTCGCTCCCGGATGGCCGCCAGCCCCTCGATCAGCCCGGTCAGAGTCCGCTGGCTCAGGTGCCCCAGCCGGCGCTCCTGGACCGCCTCGAGCTCGGGGGTCACCCTGGTAAGCAGCTGACGGCCGGCTGGCGTGATCCGGGCCGTCACATGGCGGCGGTCGTCGGGGTCGCGCTCGCGGGTAATGAACTTCATGGCTTCCAGTCGCTCCAGCATGCGGGGGACGTCCGGCACGCTCGCTACCATGCGTTCCGCCACTTCCCGGCCGCAGAGCCCTCCCTGCCCCGCGCCCCGGAGGATCCGGAGCACATTGTGCTGGGTGGGGGTGATGCCGTACGGCTTCAGCGCATCCGCCAGTTCGTGGTCCAGCACCGCCGCGGTGCGCAGAATGCTGAGGAACGCTTCGGCGGCCGCGCTCGGGAACGGGCGAGACTGCTTGATCTCGGCTTGCAGGAGGCTGGTCATGGAACGAATATATGTGTTGTAACATGTAATGTCAAGCGTCGGGCGTCAGGAGCCAAGCGTCGGGCGTCTGGCGCTTGATGCCCGACGCCCGACGCCCGACGCTACTGCGCGGTATCCCGCATTCCCGCCGAGTCCGCCGTGGCTCCGCCCAGGTCCGCGCGCACGGCCTCCGCGCGCTTGAGGTGGGCTTCGAAGTTGGGCCGGATCGACGTCAGGAACTGCTTGAATTCGGGGTTCTGCGCGCCCGGAATCAAGGTGTTATCGAGCGACGCCAGCACTGACCGGTGGAAGGCGATCTCGTGATCCATGTAAGCCCGGTCAAAGGCTGCCCCCTCGAGATCGTCGAGATTGGACTTCGCGTCCTCGGCCTGATCGTCGAGCTGGTTGCTGATGTCATTCTCCTCGGGGGTCACGCCGAGCTGCTGGGCGAGCGTCACGGCCTTCTGGTTCACGGCCGAGTGGTCGCGGATCATCGTCTGGGCAAAGTCCTTCACCGCCTTGCTGCTGCCCTTCTCGAGGGCCAGCTTGCCGGACGTGCTATCGATCGAATTGGCGGTCACGGCGATGTCGGCGATCTGGGCGTCGTTGAGCGCCTGACCGGACATGCCGGTACTGCTGTCCGCAGCTGGCGCCGCCATGCTGACGCTATCGCCGGGCAGGCTGGCCGTGTCCTGCCGTCCGTTGTTCTGGCAGGCGACCAGCGCGACTGCCACCAGTGCCGTCGCAGTGGCGGTGAGCAGATGGTCATGCGATAACCGCTTCATGGGAAGACCTCCCTGGCTGTTGAAATTCGATCCGGCGCCGTCGACGAGGCCGGAATTGGCGGGGCCGAGCCGTCTCAGCCACCCGTCACTACACCGCACGCAATCCGCTTCCCGGAGTTGCCGGAGGGATTGGACTTGTAGTCATCCGCGGCGGCATGCACCACGACGGCCGCCCCGTCCCCGTCGAGCAGCGCGTTCTCGCCATGGAGCGTGCCACCCGGGGTCGTAGCCTGCACATTCACCGTGCTGTCGGGACCAACCGTGATGTTGGGCATGTCGCCCAGGTGCGGGCCGGCCGGATTGTTGGTACCGTGACCCCTGTTGGTCGGATTCCAGTGCGCGCCGGCCGTCTCAAACGACGGTCCCTCGCACTTGCCGGTCGTATGGATATGGAAACCATGCTCGCCTGGCGGCAGTCCGGAGAGCTGCCCCGAGACGCTGATCACGCCGCCTGACTCGGTCAGCGTGAGTGTCCCAAGGTCGCGCCCGCCGATGCCCTGCATTTGCGCGGTCGCCGCGGCGCCCCCACCGCCCGCGGCCATGGCTGCCATGCTGGTATCCCGCGGAACCATCGTGGTATCGCCGGTGGGCGGCAGCGCCGAGGTGTCAGCCGGCATCACCATGGTGGTGTCATGGGCCGGCGGCATCATCGTGGTGTCGGTTGGCGGCACCATCATGGTATCAGCCGGCGGCACTGCCATCGTGTCGGCCGGCGGCATCATGGTGGTATCGGTTGGCGGCATCATGGCCGTATCGACCCTCGCCGTGTCCGGCGTGGGGGCCGCCATCACATTGGCTGCACTGGTATCCGCGGCGCTATCCACCGCGGCGGTATCCTCCGGCGACGGGTTGCCGGCGCAGGCCGCCACCGCCGCCGCGGCAAAGAGACTGAGAGTGAAACGGGCATATGTATTGGGCATCGTGCACCTCGGGGGCAGAAGAAGGCCGCTGGCCCGGCTCGCAGGGCCGGACAGACGTCGAAGGTGCAGGAAATGGCGTCACATCGCGGTGATAATTGTCACCGGTGGGGTGGTCAGGAGGACGTAGGACGTCGGGCGTGGGGCGTCTGGCGCGTGACGCTCGACGCTTGCCGCCCGACGCCCGAGGCTCACACGTCCCGCCCCGGAACGCCAAGGAGTCCCTGCCGCCTTGCGGAAAGGGCCGCTGCTGACGACTTTTCCGCTCCCCAAGGGCCCGTAGCTCAGCTGGATAGAGCGCTTGCCTCCGGAGCAAGAGGTCGCGCGTTCGAATCGCGCCGGGCCCGTGACGGCCAAACGCCCCGCTCACTCATCGGTGAACGGGGCGTTTGGCCGGGTCGCAGGTCGCACGTCGCAGCGCACCCGTCGAGCACCGCGCGAGTAGCCTTCAGCTTTCAGCTTTCAGCCTTCAGCCTTCAGCGGGCGGCCGCAGGCCGCCCTTGCAGCCTTCAGCCCCCCACAAATACAACGTCGCATACGCCCGCCACGGCCGCCACGCCTCCGCCATCGCCTCGGCGCGCGCTGGCGTCACGCCACCCAGCCGCTTGCGCACGATCAAGTCTTCCTTCGGGAAGGCATCGGGCCAGCGCAGCGCACGCATGGCGACGTAGTGCGCAGTCCACGCTCCGATGCCAGGCAGCGACTGCAGCTCTGCAACCGTCGCCTCTGGTGACGCGCCGGGGTCCAGCAGCAGTCTGCCCGCCTCGATTTCCTGAGCCAGCGCCATGATGCTCCGCGCCCGAGTCTGGACGACTCCCAGGCTCGCAATCTCATCTGTAGACGCGGCGGCGATTCGCGCCGGTGTCGGGGTAAGGTGAGTGAGTCCCTCATGCGGTGTCTCAATCGGCTCACCGAACGCGGTCACCAGCCGGCCCGCGATGGTGGTCGCCGCCTTCACGCTCACCTGCTGGCCCAGCACGGCACGTACGGCCAGTTCATATCCATCAAACGCGCCGGGCACGCGGAGTCC
>DASSOW010000107.1:0-6290 GCA_035700175.1 Gemmatimonadales bacterium
GCGAACGCCGGGCTCAGGACTTGCGCTTACGCGCGCACAATCTGATGTAAACGCAGTTGCTACCTGGTGCGCGGGCGCCAACAGCGCCCCGCCTTCATAGCGAGCCCCCGTCGCAATGACCAGCGCAATCAGGAACCGTCACGTCTTTCTCTCGGACGCTGTTGCGTTCGTGGGATTGCCCCTCGTCGCCTATGCCGTGCGGTTCGAGGGCTGGGGTTGGCCGTTGGCCGACACTGGCGCCTTGTTGCTGTACACGGCGGCCACGACCCCTCTCAAGCTCTCCATCCTGGCCGGATTCGGGCTCTACAACCGCCTCTGGGCGCACGCCGAGGTGCGCGACTTCACTCGCGTGCTCCGGGCCATGGCGATCTCGGCGGTGCTGTGCGGCATCATCGGCGCCGTCCTGATTCCGCTCTCCGGCTTCGCGACGGTCCGGGTTCCCCTGTCGGTGCTGGCCCTGGATGCGCTGGCAAGCGTCGCTGCTGTGTGCGCGCCGCGGGCCCTGGCCAAGCGGCGGGCGACGGGGCGATCGGCACGGTCGGACGAATCGGCCGGTGAAGCTGCGCTGATTGTGGGTGCGGGCGCGGCGGGCGAAATCATTGCCAAGGAACTGCTGGCCAACCCCAAGCTGCGCTTGCGGCTGGCCGGGTTCGTGGACGACGACCCGGGCAAACGCCACCAGCTGCTCTGCAACCGGCCGGTGCTCGGGTCGCTGGCCGACCTTCCCCAGATCCTGGCAACGCACCGGATCACCCAGATGATCATTGCCATGCCTGGGGCGCCAGGCACGGTGGTGCGTACGCTGATCCGTATCGCCAACGCGGCCGGGGTGCATGCGCGGACGGTCCCGGGGCTCTTCGAGATCATCTCCGAGCGCGTGAGTGTATCCGCCCTGCGCAAGGTCGAGATCCAGGATCTGCTTCGGCGTGCGCCGGTACACACCGACCTCGAGGCGGTGCGCGCGGTCGTGGAGGGCCGCACCGTCATGGTCACTGGTGCCGGCGGCTCCATCGGCAGCGAGCTCTGCCGGCAGCTGGCGCGGCTCGATCCCGAGCGGCTGTTGCTCCTGGGTCACGGCGAAAACTCGATCTACGAAATCCAGGCTGCCTTGCGCGAGGCCTTCCCTGCCCTCGAGACCGTTCCGCTCATCGCGGACGTGCGCGACCGGCCGCACCTGCGCCAGCTCCTCGCCTATCACCGGCCCCAGTTGATCTTCCATGCCGCGGCGCACAAGCACGTGCCGATGATGGAATGCAACGTGGCGGAAGCGATTCTCAACAACGTCGAAGGGACCGCCAGCCTGGTGCAGGCGGCCATCGACGCGGGCACCGAACGTTTCGTCCTCATCTCGACTGACAAGGCCGTGCGTCCCTGCAGCGTCATGGGTACCACCAAGCGAATCGCCGAGATGATCGTGCAGCATGCCGGCACGGTCCACGACCGCGAATTCGTGGCGGTCCGCTTCGGCAACGTCCTGGGCAGCCGTGGCAGCGTGGTGCCAGCGTTCCTCCGGCAGATCCAGGCCGGCGGTCCGGTCACCGTGACGCACCCCGACATGCGTCGTTATTTCATGACGATACCGGAGGCCACGCAGCTGGTGCTGCAGGCCGGAGCTCTCGGCCGCCCCGGTAACGTCTTCGTGCTGGACATGGGCGAGCAGGTCCGCATTGCCGACCTCGCAGCGGACATGATCCGGCTCTCTGGCCTCGAGCCCAATGTCGACATCGAGATTCGATACAGCGGCATCCGTCCGGGCGAGCGGCTGGCGGAGGAAATCCTGTTCACCGGCGAGAGCGTCGAGCCCACCGCCCACCCGAAAGTGCTCCGGGCCACCAACGAACACCTGCCTGCAAACGTGCAGCGACTGGTGGCGGCACTGGTGGATGCGGCAATGGCGCAGCAGCCAGACGAAGCCCTGCGCCGACTGCTCGACGACCTGGTGTCGGCGAGCGCCGCGATTCCCATGGCTCCCCTGGCCCTTCCGGCACACGTGCCTCAGCCCGAGAGTGCCGGCCCGCGCCCGCGCCCCACGCCGGCGGTGCTGCATGGCACGGCCTGAGGCCAGCTCCCGTCCAAAGGACGGAGTCCGCCAGGCCCTCGTGACGGGGGGCAAGCTGATGCTGGAGCGCCCGGGCCTGGCCATCGGGATGCTGGTGGCTACGCTGAGCCAGGGTGTGCTGCAGGGGCTGCTGCTACTCGCCCTTCGGGACATCCTGATGGGATTCAGCGACGCGGGACACGCCACGGTTGAGAGCCTCGTGTTCGGGGCGATCGTGATCTACACCATCTGGCTGTTGCGCGCGGGAGGCACCAGTGCCAGCGAGGTACTCTCGGCGCGCCTGGCCGACTCCGTCGAGATTGCGGCAATTGAGCGGGTGCTGACCAAGCTGCTCACGCTCTCGGTGCGCTTCTTCGACAAGAATCGCCAGGAAGACATCGTCCTGGCGTCCTATCACGATCTCAAGAGCCTTCGCAACATCACCCTCGCCATCGGAGAAATGTTCCAGCACGGCTCACGCCTCGCTGGCCTGATCGTTGTCGCGTTCCTCATGAGTCCCAAGCTCGCCGCGATCGGGTTCATCCTGGGCCCACTGGGTTTGTTGCCCGCGCAATGGTGCGGGCGCCGGCTCATACAGGCCGCGATCCGACAGCGAGAAGCGATCTCGGCGCTGTCGAGCAGCTTTATCGAGATCGCAGGCGCCATCCGGCTGATCAAGGCCAATCGGGGTGAAGCCCGGGTACTTGGCGCTGCGAGCGAGAACGCCGAAGCGTACCGCGAATACATGCACAGCTCTACCCGTGCCCGTGCCACTTCACGCTTCCTGTTCGAGGCGGTGACCGGCCTGGGCCTGGTCCTGGTGCTGACCGTCGGCGGCCGGGACGTGGCTTCTGGTGCACTGACCTGGCAGTCCCTGCTCAGCCTGCTGGTGGCGGTGGTGGCGGTGTACAGCCCCATGTTGGGCCTGCTCAATGTCTACGGCAACGTACAGTCGAACCTGGCTACACTGGACCGGGTCAACCACATCCTCCGCTCGGTGCCGGAAATCGCCGACGCGCCGGACGCCCGCCGTCTCACCGCCCCACCGTCACGTATTGAGCTGCGGAACGTGAGCTTCACGTATGGTGGGCGCCAATCGTTGCGGGGCGTGTCCGCCATCATCAATCGGGGCGAAACCATCGGGATCGTTGGGCCATCGGGCGCGGGCAAGTCCACCCTGATCTCGCTGCTGCTTCGGTTCTACGACCCAACCGCGGGCGCAATACTCTTTGACGACGTAGACCTTCGCCAGTTACGTCACGCCGACATCATAGATGCCTGCGCGCTGGTCCAGCAGGACTCCTTCCTCCTCGCCGGCACGATCGCCGACAACATCCGGTTCGGCCGACCTGGCGCGACAATGGATGAGGTCATCGAGGCAGGCCGTGCCGCCAACCTGCACGCGGAAGTGATGGAGATGGACCGCGGGTACGACACGCTGATCGGCCGTGGCCCGGCGGCGCGCGGATTGTCGGGCGGGCAGCGCCAGCGCGTCTGTATCGCGGCGGCGCTGCTCAAGAACGCGCCCATCCTCCTGCTCGACGAGGCAACCAGCAGCCTGGATTCCGTCTCCGAGGAAGCCGTACAGCTTGCGATTGACCGCCTGATGCAGGGCAGGACGACGTTTGTTATCGCGCATCGCCTCTCCACGCTGCGCAACGCGGATCGGATCCTGGTGCTCGACCAGGGCCGGGTTGCCGGCCTGGGCACGCACGAGCAGTTGCTGCTGGATTGCCCAACCTACCGGACGCTCTGGACAGCGCAGCGCGCCGGCCTGCGGAGTCACGAAGCCGAGCGAGATCCGGATCTGTCGGTCACCGAGGCGCTGGCATGACTCCGCCCCGTCGTCTGCTGGCAGTGATTCCCGCCCGGCTCGGTTCGCGGCGGGTGCCGCGCAAGAACATCAGGGAACTGCTGGGTCGTCCCGCCATCAGCTACAGCATCGAAGCGGCCCTGGACTCGGGGCTGTTCGATCGAGTCATCGTGAGCACCGACGCCGAGGAAATCGCCGCGGTGGCTCGCGCGCATGGCGCCGAAGTGCCGTTCCTGCGCGACCCAACGCTGGCCGACGACCACACACATGTCTCGGCGGTCACTGCGGACGCACTGGATAGGATCGACCCTGATTCCCAGGTCGCTGCCGTGGCGCAGTTGCTCCCCAACTGCCCACTGCGCACCGCGGACGACGTTCGCGCCAGCTACGCCCAGTTCGAGGCGAGCGGCGCGGAGGCCCAGCTCTCGGTCACGCAATACGGATGGCAGAACCCCTGGTGGGCCAGCCGGCTGTCGGCTGGCAGCAAACTCGAGCCACTCTTCCCGGAAGCAATGACCCGGAGAAGCCAGGACCTTGGGGAGCTCTACTGCCCCACGGGCGCCGTGTGGTGGGCGCGGGCTGCAGTGCTGCGTCTGGGGCGCACGTTTCACGTCGCAGGACGCACGGGCTGGGTCATGCCCTGGCAGCGGGCGGTGGACATCGACACGGAAGATGACTGGCAGATGGCAGAGCAGCTCCTGCAGCTCACCCGCGTGGCTGGAGCCGCAGATGCCCGCTGAGCGCCTGGCGTTGTACACCACGATGTATCCCGGGGTCGAGCCGTACCTGAGGGATTGGTATACCTCGGTCCGGGCACAGACGGAGAGTGGCTTCGAGCTCTGCGTGGGCCTGGACGGTCTCTCGCCCGCCGATGTGACCCGGGCCGTTGGCCTGGAGTTCCAGGCGCGCTGGATACCTGGGGCGAGGCCCACCACGCCTGCGCGGCTTCGCTCCGATGCCATCACACAGCTCGTCCGGGATTATGACGCAGTGATCTTCGTGGATAGCGATGACGTGCTGCTGCCGGCGCGGGTGGCCGCTGCCCGGCAGCAGCTCGCCCGCGCTGATGTGACGGGATGCGCCCTCGAGATCATGGATCATGCCGGTCAACCGGTGGGAGCGCAGTTCTGTCCGCCTTCCGGCATCGCGTCGGCGACGCTGCTGCCCCGCTGGAACGTCTTCGGCCTGTCCAATACTGCGTATCGAAGCGCCACCCTCGACGCATGCCTGCCGGTGCCGGACGACTGCGTGCTGGTGGACTGGCTTCTGGCGACCCGCGCGTGGTCCAACGGGGCGCGCCTCGAGTTTGACGCCACACCGCACATGCGCTATCGGCAGTACGATGCCAACCTTGCGCCGGTCCTGCAGCCGTTCAGCGGCCATCAGGTGCTGATCGCCACCAGCAGGGTGCTGGAGCATTACCGATGCATGCTGGACGTCGAGTGGGAACTGGGCCGCCACGAGCGCGCGGCCCTGGAGGCGGAGCGGCGGCGAGTGTCGACCTTCGATGCGGCGGTGCGCCGGGACAAGAGCCGACTCGATGCATACGTGACCGCATTGAATCGCCTGCCAGCAATGCATGTCTGGTGGTGGCAGGTTGCCCATCCTGACCTGGAGCACGTATGGAGCAATTGACGATCGCGGGACGGCCGATCGGCGAAGGGCTACCCCCCTATGTCATTGCCGAGATCGGGTCCAACCACAACGGCGACATGGAACTGTGTCGCGCGCTGGTGGACGCGGCGCAGGCCGCCGGTGCGGATGCGGTCAAGTTCCAGTCCTGGACCCGTGACTCCCTGATCTCCTCGGCGGAGTATGCGCGCAACACGCGCTACGCCGCAGACAACCGGGTCCCGACGCTGGAAGAGGCGGTCGTCCAGTACCAGATGACCCCCGATCGGATGCGGGAGATGGCCGCCTACTGCGCTGAGCGCGGAGTCACCTGGTTCGCCAGTTGCTTCTCCAAGGCTGAAGTCGACTTGCTGGAATCGCTGCATGCGCCGGCCTACAAGGTCGCGTCCATGGATGTGAACCACCTGCCGTTGCTGCGCCATATCGCGACGACGGGGCGGCCGGTTCTCCTGTCCGTGGGCATGGCCACCCTCGGCGAAGTGGAGCGCGCGCTGGCCACGTTGCAGGGTGGCGGGTCCGTGGCCTTGCTCCATTGCGTCTCGATTTACCCATCGCCACCGGAAGCGGTCAACCTCCGCCAGCTCGACACGTGGCGACGGGCGTTTGGCGTCCCCGTAGGCTACAGCGATCACAGCCTCGGCCTCGCCGTCCCACTCGCGGCGGTGGCCCTCGGCGCCTGCGTCATCGAGAAACACTTCACCCTCGATCACTCGCTCGAGGGATGGGACCACGCGATCTCGGCCACGCCGGAGGAGTTGCAATCACTGGTGGACGGTGCGCGCGCGGTACAGCAGGCACTGGGAAGTG
>DASSOW010000108.1:0-3117 GCA_035700175.1 Gemmatimonadales bacterium
CGACGGTCCCGGCTTGAGCAGTCGCCTGGCTTCGGGCACCCCCAGGTACACATGCCGGACCCGGTGCGCGAGCAGGCGGGTAGCGACGCCCGGAAAGGCATTCTGCTCCTGGATGGCGGTCGGCAGGCTGCGGCGGGAGGCCCACCACACCACGGGCCCCGACGCGTATCCGCCGGTGCCGAGCACCGCGACCGGCTGCTCCTCCCGGAACAATTGGCGGAGTTGCCGGGTGAGCTGCGCCAGGACGAGCGGCCAGCGGGCGTTTCGCCACCAGGTGCGCCGGTAGATCGGCTCCATGGGGAGCAGCGCGTACCGGAAGTCGCGGGTGGGCAGGACCTGCGCCTCGACACCGCGCGCTGCGCCCACGAGAAAGGGCTCGAGCTCGGGCCGTGCTTTCTGCAGCGCTGCCGCCAGCGCGAGTGCCGGCATCAGGTGCCCGCCGGTGCCGCCGCCTGCGATGAAGACGACCGGCCGGCGGCTCACGCGTCCGCCCGCCGCTCCGCTTCCGGCTGGCGCCGGACCCGGGCTCGGCCCCGCTGCCGTCCGATGTTGAGCAGGATGCCGACGCTGGCGAGCGCAATCACCTGGCTGGTCCGTCCATAGGACATGAACGGCAGCGTGAGGCCGGTAGTGGGCATCATCCCGAGATTCACGGCCATGTGCATGAAGGCAGTGACTCCCACGGTGGCCGTGAGGCCGATGGCGAGAAACTGGCCGAAGGCATCCTGCGCCGTCCGGGCAATCCGGAACCCGAGCCAGCAGAACGTGGCGTAAAGCCCGACGACCAGAAGGACGCCGAGGAAGCCCCACTCCTCGCCGATGTGGCTGAAGAGAAAGTCCGAGTACGCGTAGGGGAGATAGCCCATTTTCTGGGAGCCGTGCCCCAATCCCACCCCAAAGAACTGCCCCGAACCGAATCCCACGATCGATTGCTGGATCTGGAAGCCGGCGTCACTCCCTCCCCCGCCGTGCAGGTACGTCTGCAACCGGGCCAGCCGGTAGGGCGCGGCCTGGATCCGGTCATACGCCAGCAGCACGCCACCCACAAGCAACAGCACGAAATGCCCCACCCGCGCGCCCGCGGCAAAGACCACGATGCCGCCCAGCAGCGTGATGAGCGTCGCCATGGAGAGGTTGGGTTCGAGCAGGACCAGCCCGAACACCGCGCCCAGGATGACCACGAAGGGAAGAATCCCGTTACGAAACTTGCGCAGCTGGTCCCCCTTCTTGGTAACCAGCATGGCGCACCAGATCACCACTACCAGTCGAGCCACTTCCGAGGGTTGCACGCTGAGCGGCCCGAGCTTGAGCCAGCGCCGCGCCCCATTGCGCATCGGCGCAATCGCCTCGGTGCCGGGCAACACCGTCACGAGCAGGAGGAAGCAGGTGAGCAGCAGCATTGGCCACGCCATCCGCCGCCAGATGTCATAGTCGAGGCGGGAAAAGATGACCAGCAGGACGCCGCCGATCACCGCGCCTGACACCTGGGTCAGCGCATACTGGTATTCCACGACGCGCCCTCCCCTGACCGGCACCAGGCTCGACGCCCCGTACACCGCCACAATCCCGAACACCACCAGCGTCAGCACCACCACCGCGAGCAGGCGGGTTTCCCAGCGCAACTCACCCGGATGCCGGATGGCGAGCGGCTTCACAGCGCCTCGACCCAGGCGCGAAAGGTTTCGCCACGCTGTTCGTAGTTGTCGAACATGTCGTAGCTGGAGCAGGCCGGCGACAGCAGGACAGCGTCGCCTGCTCGCGCAGCGGCCCGCGCCTGCGCCAGCACGTCCTCGAACGTCGTTCCCCTGCTCACCGTCACGGCATCCTTGAGGTCGGCCTCCACCAGTGGGCCTGCTTCGCCGTACGCCACCACCAGCCGGCAGCGCTCCCTGAGCAGCGGCGCGAGCCGGGTGTAGGGCTCACCCTTGTGGCGCCCGCCCAGCAGCAGGACGAAGGGACGGTCCAGCGCCCGGATGGCAACCTCGGTGGACGTCACATTGGTGGACTTGGAATCGTTGATCCACAGTACGCCATTCACTTCCCGAATCGGCTCGACCCGGTGCGCGATCGCGCGAAACCTCTGCAATCCCTCGGCGATGGCGCCGATTCCGACACCCGCAGCGCGCGCCGCGAGGCCCGCCGCGAGCGCGTTGGCCACGTTGTGGTCGCCCAGCAGCGGCAGTTCGCCTCGCGCCAGCACCGCATCGCCATCCAGCATCAGCGTGTCCGCGGCACGATCATACCAGCCATCCGCCCGCTTGCGGACGGAAAAGAAAAGCTGCTGGCCCGGAACCCTGCGCAGCATCTCAACCACGGCCGGGTCGTCAGCGTTGCCTACGGAGACCGAGCTGGCGGTGGCGTTGCGGAAGAGCTGGGCCTTGTCGCCGTAGTATTCCTCGAGCGAGGCGTAACGATCGAGATGATTGGGCGCGAGGTTGGTCAGCACCGCCACCGCCGGATCGACATGTGGCATATCATGCAGCTGGAAGCTGGACAGCTCCAGCGCCAGCCAGTCAGGCGGCACCGGGCGCCGGGCAATATCACAGACCGCGGTGCCGATGTTACCGGCTGCCTCAGCGTTGAGCCCTGCGGTCTGCAGGATGAGGCCGACCAGCGACGTCGTGGTTGTCTTGCCGTTGGTGCCGGTGATGGCCACGTAGCGGGTGTCCGGGAGCTCGGTCAGCCCCAGGTCGGCTTCGGCGTAGACTGGCACACCGGCATCGCGCGCGGCCTCGAGTGGCGGCACCCCCGGCGGCACGCCGGGGGCCACCACCACCGCCACCGCTGACCGGATCTTCTCCAGGTCATGCCCGCCCAGCTCCACCGTGGCGCCCGCGGCGCGCAGCGCATCGGCCCACTGCTGATGCCGCTCCGATGTGCCGGAGTCACTGGCATAGACCCGCACGCCGTGCTCCGACAGCAGCAGGCCCGCGGCGAGCCCGCTCTTGCCCAGGCCGACCACGGCCACCTCCCTGCCCGGCGCCCGCCACGCGTCAAGCATCAGCGCACCTTCAGTGTGGCGAACGCGAGCAGGGCACAGATGACGCCCAGGATATAGAAGCGGGTCACCACGGTCGTCTCCGCCCAGCCCAGTTTTTCGAAGTGGTGATGCAGTGG
>DASSOW010000109.1:0-9671 GCA_035700175.1 Gemmatimonadales bacterium
GTCCAATGAGTTCATTCCGTGGGCCTGGGACGGGCTCAACCCGACCTGGGCGGACTGGGGCATCCTGCTCGGCTCCTTCGGCTGGTTCTTCATGTACTTCCTGCTGTTCGCCCGCACCTTCCCGATCGTGGCGATCCAGGAAATCAAGGAGATGATCCCGATGCCTCGACTTCGCTCCGGCGGAGGGCATCACTGATGGGACTTCCTCTGCCGCGCCGCCGCGTCGTGCCGGGCGTGCTTGCCTCCTTCGAGCACATTGACGCGGCCTGCGACGCGATCCTCGCGCTCCGGAAAGAGGGGCGCCGCAACCTGACGGTGTACACCTCGCACCCCAGCCACGAGGTCGAGGCTGCCGTGGGCCACACCTGGAGCCCCATCCGGCTCTTCACCCTGATCGGCGGGCTCACCGGCGTCACCGCGGGCTTCGCGATGACGCTCTGGATGTCCCGCGACTGGCCACTGGTGGTGGGCGGCAAGTCGGTCAATACCGTGGTGCCCTACGTGGCCATCGCCTTTGAGCTCACCGTGCTGATTGCCGGGCTGCTGACGTTCTTCGGGATGGCGCTCCTCACCTTCCCGCGCGCGGTGAAGAAGGTGGGCTTCGATCCCCGCTTCACCGACGACCGGATCGGCGTCTTCGTGCCGGCCTCGCCCGGCGAGACCGACCGCCTGGCTGCGTTCTTCCGCGACGCCGGTGCGGTGGAGGTGCGCAATGCGTAACCGCGGCCGCTGGGTCCTGCTGGCGCTCCTCGCGCTGGGCACGACGGGATGCGAGTACTGGTACAACAAGGTCCCGTCGCCGGACGACCTGATGCACGCGATCCCGTGGTTCGACCACATGATCCACCAGCGCTCGATCCACCCGTACGCGCGGGCGGACATCCCGCGGAACACCGTCCCGGGGACGGTCCCGGTTACCGGCAGCGAGGGTGACTGGGAAACCGAGTTCAAGTCCGGCAAGACCACCACCGCCGACGCGCTGGTCAATCCCTTTGCGGCGGGCGGGTCGGGGCAGGCGCAGGCGCCGGGCCCCGAGGTACCGACGTTCAACGCCAGCATCGAGGCCACCGGCGACACGCTCTATCACACCTATTGCGAGCCGTGCCACGGCAACACCGGCCTGGCGGACGGTCCTGTATCGAAGAAGATCGGGGCCCCGGCGCTGACCACGCCCAAGGCCAAGGCGCTTTCGGATGGGTACATCTATTCCATGATCCGCTATGGCCGGGGCGTCATGCCACACTACGGTGACAAGATCTACCGGCCCGCTGATCGCTGGGCGGTGGTGAACTACGTGCGGAAGCTGCAGGCCGGCGCGCCCGACACCGCGGCCGCGGGAGGCCAGCCATGAGCGCGGCCGAACTGCGGGAACGGCTGGTTGCCCGCTCGGTGAGCGGCACCTATCGCGGCTTTCTCGGCGTCGGCGCGGGCCTCGCCATTCTCGGCATCATCCTGGCCTGGCGTGGCGCGGCGATGGGCGCCAGTGATCGTGTCTGGCAGCTCATCCACGTCAACTATCTGTTTTTTACCAGCCTGGCCTTCGGCAGCGTGGCGCTGGCCGCCGCGCACAAGATTGCCCGCGCCAAGTGGTCGGGCGTGGTCATCCGCTTTGCCGAGGCCGCGGTGGGCTTCCTGCCGCTCTCACTGGTAATCCTGGTGCTGATCTTCCTGTTCGGCTACGACAGCATCTTCGGCCCGATGCAGGCCCAGATGCCGTCGATGTCGCCGGGCAAGGCACTCTGGCTCTCCAAGGGGTTCATGTTCGGCCGCATGTTCGTCGGCACGCTGGTCCTGACCTGGATCGGCTGGCGGATGATCAAGCACGACATGATGCCCGACGTGCAGCAGGCGCGGGAGCTGGTGGCGGGCGGCCGTCGCTCGCTCTACGAGAAGTGGAGCCGGGACTTCGACGGATCGGCTGCGGCCAGGCTCCGGAACGACGTCCAGATCAGCAAGTTCGCCGGCATCTACCTGGTGCTCTACGCGGTCGTCATGACGTTCGTCGGGTTCGACGCGGTCATGGCCCTGCAGCCGCACTGGTACTCCAACCTGTTCGGCGGCTACTACTTCATGGGCGCCTTCCTCGAGGCGCACATGCTGCTGGCGCTGCTCATGACGTACGGCTCCCGGAACCTCGGCATCGCGGACCTGGTGTCACCCAAGCAGCGCCATGACCTGGGCAAGCTGTGCTTCGGCTTCACCGTGTTCTGGGGGTACCTGATGTGGGCCCAGTTCCTGGTGATCTGGTACGGCAACATGCCGGAGGAAACCGGCTTCGTCTTCGCCCGGCTCTGGGGTCACTGGCTCGGGCTCGGCGAGATGGTCTTCATCGGGCTGTTCCTCATCCCGTTCATCGGGCTCCTTGGCGTGCTGCCCAAGAAGCTGCCGGTGACACTGGGACTCTTTGCCTCGGTCAGCCTGATTGCGTTCTGGCTGGAGCGCTACGTGCTGGTGGCGCCATCGGTCTCTCCGCTGCCGGGGCCGGCCTTCGGTGTGCCTGACCTGGCGCCCACCTTTCTCCTGCTCGGGCTCTTCCTGCTCACCTACGCCCTCTTCGCGCGCACCTTCCCCATGGTCTCACCCCGGCTCGCCGAGATCACCCTCAGCCGCGAGATGGGTCACCACGTGGTGGAGGTGTATGATCATGAGGATAAGGATGAGGACTATGTGCATGAGTCGTAGGTCGTAGGAAAGACGTCGCAGGTCTCAGGTCGCAGGTCTTTCACGTGCAAAGCGAAGAGCCCCCGGCGAACATTCCGAGGGCTCTTTCTGTAGTGCCTGTGACCTGCGACCTGAGACCTGCGACTTGTGACCTGCGACCTGTGACCTGCGACTTGTGACCTGCGACTTGTGACCTGCGACTATCGGTTCGCCGCATTCAACCGGCGAATCATCGCCCGCAGCGAATCCGCCGGGACCGAGGGCGACGCCTGGATGGCGAGCATCCGGTCGCCATGACGCATGGCCATGGTCCCGTCCGAGACCGCGGTAGAATCACTATCCATGGTGGGCCACGGCGATGCGCCTTCGGGGCGCTGTGATGCCAGCAGGCGGGTGACATCAGTGGCCGGGCCCTCGATGGTATGAATGAGCTGGCCCGAGCGCAGCTGCTGGGCCACGATCATCGTGGGCTGGCCGCTCGAGTCACGTGAGGCCGCCGCCACCTGCACCTCGACCACCGGGAGTCCCCGGATCCGGGGCACCGATTCGCCCCGCTCCCGCTGGGCGTTGTCCCAGGAGAGGGTGCGCCACATGCCGCCGCCGCTCAGCCCGAAATCTCTCGAAGGCAGCCCGCCCGCCGAAAGCCTGGAGCCCACCGGCTCGCTGGGCGAGTAGGCGGAGACGCTGCTGTCGCTATCCATCGGCGCGGAACGTTCCTCGACCACCCGCTGCTTCGCCGCCGTGACGGTGCCCGCCCGCCGTCCAGGCGGGGTGATCACCGGGCCAGGCGCCTCGGGTGTGCCCGTGTGCTCGCCCGGGCGCTGCAGCGCGAGCTGCTGCACTGGCCCCGAATCGTTCAGGACGGCCTGCGCCGCCTGCTGCGGGAGGGCCAGGGGCGCCCGGTGCAGCAGGGCCTGTCCGGCCCATCCCAGGGCCACTGCAGCCGCGATACTGGCAGCCCAGAGTCCGGCCCGCCCCAGCCGGACATGCCTGCTGCTGCGCGCGGCCGCCCGGAGCGAGAGGCTCTCCCACGACGGCGGGATACGGTGGCGTACCGGCGTCAGGGTCGAAAGCAGCGCGGTGGTGCGGTCGCGCAGGGCCGCGATGCCATCACGCGAGGCGCGGCACCAGGCGCAGCGGGCCAGGTGACTTTCGATCTCGACGCACTGCGACCGGCTCAGCGCCTGGTCGAGATAGGAGTGCAATTCCTCTTCAGGAATGTGCCGCATGATCCTGCGCATGTTGAGTGTCGTAGGCTTCGACGAGCCGCTTCCGTGCCCGCGCCAGTGTGGTGCCCACGGCGCCGACGGCGAGGCCGGTCTGTGCGGCAATTTCGGGGTAACTCAGTCCGGCGTCCCAGAGCAGGAGGACCTCGCGGTCGCGTGGCGTGAGCGCCGCCAGCGCCTGCTGGACCGCCTCCATCTGCTCATCATGCTCCACCGCCTCATCCGCGGCCTGCACCCGGGAGGGCGCGGGCGTCGGATCGGTGGACAGCAGGGTCAGGTGCTTTCGCCGCCGGATGGCCGACCGCGCCTCATCCCGGGCCAGGTTGGCGGCCACGGCAAAGATCCAGGCGCGGGGCTTCTCCGGTTTGTGCTGGAAGAGCCGCAGGAACACCTCCTGGGCAAGATCCTCCGCCCGATCCGCGTCCCAGACCTTGCGGTACAGGAAGCGAACCACGGCGGTGTAGCTGGTCTGGTACAGGCGTTCCAGTTCGTCCACGCGACTCATCCGGGAAGGTGCCGGTTCTTAAGACGCTTTCCGCCCACCCTGCATGCACAGTTCAGGCCGACCGCCGGCGTGGCTTGTCGAAGACGCATCCGGGGTGCAGGGTCTGCTTCTTCGGGGGCCAGTCGAAGCACAGGTCGGGCTTGGCGGTCCGGCCATCGGCCCGCTTCCGGCCGTGCAGCGTGCAGTTGACGCCTCCGGGCTCCAGGTAGCCGCAGGCGGAAATCATCTCGGCACCCAGGGAAAAATCGCCTTCCCGTTCGATCTTGCAAAGGTAGGGTGACTGGCGGGACCGCACGAAGGACTCGAGCCGCCGCTGGCGCCTGGTGCACATGATCTCCACCTGAAGGTCCCGGCAGCAGGCTGCGCCCCGGACGTTATCCGCCGTCCGGCAGGGCGCGCCCAGGCAGGGGTTGTCACTGGCCATCACCGGCAGGGCACGGGGCGGCGCTACGGGTGGCGCCAGGCGCCGGGTCGCGAGCTTCCGCTTCTCGACGATCCGGAAGCGGTCGTGCTCCAGCTGCCTGGGCTGGAAATTCCGCGGGTCGGGCGGGGTCCGGCCCTCGAAGCCATAGGCCGCGCAGCGCGAGCGGCCATCCGCATCCCGCTTCAGGAACTTGCACCCCACATGCAGGGTCGCGTCGGCGTAGAGGTCTCCGTCGCCTTCCCAGAGTCGCAGAAATGTGATATTGCCGGTGTGCCCGAGGAGCCAGGTGGCCTCATGATCGAGGGACTCATCGCCTTCTTCCAGCGAGCCGATGCGGAGGGTGACCTGGAGACGACGACATTGCGGTCCGAGGCGCTGGCAGGGCGGGGGCGGTGTAGGCACGCGGAGGAATCTGCTCCTGGTTTGCGGGACTCCCGATTCATTCCTGCCCAATATATACTTGTGAACTGCTTCACAAGGTATTATGCCGCAGGGCGCGGCCGGGGAGCAGGGTGGAACCTTTCATCGTTCGGGGAGGCATTTCAGCAATGCGCGTGACTTCGATGGTGGCGGCGCTGGCAGTCGTGCTGGCGGCGTGCGGTGGCGAGAAGCAGGCCGACAATTCTCAGGCGGCGATGTCGGATTCGGCGGCAGGCGCGCCTGCAGCGACCGCGACGGCGGCCACCGGCACGACGCACAAGGTTCAGATGACGATGGTGGACGGCGAGGCCCGCTACGTGCCCGACCAGATCACCGTCAAGCCCGGTGACGCCATTGCGTTCATCAATGGCGAGGGCGGCCCCCACAACGTGCACTTCTGGGCCGACAGCATGCCGTCTGGCGGGCAGTCCGCGGTCAGCATCGATCGCCAGCTGGCCCCGCTGCAGTCGGAAATGCTGGTGCCGGCCGGTGACAGCGTGGTCGTTACGTTTGCTGCCAACGCTCCAAAGGGCGCCTATCCCTTCATCTGCGATCCGCATGGCGCGATGGGGATGGTCGGCAAGGTGACGGTCGAGTAACTCGACCTGTTGCAGGCCCGGGGCGGCGGGGGACTTCGGTTCCCCGCCGCCTTTTTTTCAGGCCGCTCCGGCCCGGTTGCCGATCTCTCCCGACACCACTCCGACGGCCAGACCGGCCAGCGCGTCCACCGCGTAATGCATCTGGCAATACACCACCGCGACGATGAGCAGTCCGGTTGGCAGGAGCAGGAGCAGTCCCAGCTTTCGTGACGCCCGCCAGCCCGCCAGCAGTGCTGCGACCGTGGCGGCCACATGGCTGCTCGGGAACGCCGCGCCGAACGAACTGCCCTGGCTCAGCGTGTCGTATACCCAGCGGGCCGTCAGCGTGCCAACGAAGGGACCCTGGGGACGGGGAAACGCGTAGTATGGCCCGGCAACCGGAAGGAAAATGAAGCAGAGATAGCAGGCCACGAAGGCCGTCATGACGCTGAGGATGAACACTCGCAGACTGGCCACCCGCCGATGCGCCGCCATCCAGAACGCCGGCACGATGAGGATGGGGTAGTACGCGAGATACGCCCCATGGAGGATGAACGACCAGATCACGCTGGGCGCCGAGCGCCACCAGTCCCGGCTGGGCTGCCCACCAAAGAGCATTACTTCCCAATGCTGGACCAGCGCATCGTGCACCGGACGGCCCGCATTCAGCACGTCCAGTTCGCTGTACAAGCCCACCAGGAGAATGAGCGGATAGAGCTCGGCGATGGCCCGTCCCACGGTGCCGAGTCCCGGCTGTCGCACCAGCCAGATCAGGGCGAAAATGAGCACGTGCGCCAGGAGCAACCACGCCCAGCCGCCCAGCTCCGGCGCTCGCACCACAAGCACGGCCACCACGACAACGTTGTAGCCCAGCAGCAGCCAGTCGACCGGGCGATAGCGGCGTGGGAAGGTCATCGGTCGTCAGTCGCAGGTTTCATGTCGCAGGTCTCATGTCGCAGGTCTCGCGACCTGCGACCTGCGACCCATCAGAGCCATCCAGCATCACGATACCAGCGCCATGTTTCGGCGAGTCCCGATGCGAGATCAAACGCCGGCAGCCATCCGGCGTCTCGCATGAACGGAGTCGGATCGGCAGTCCATGCTGGCTGCAGGAATTCATTCGCCTTGTCGGCGTTCAGGATGGTGGTCTTTCCGGCGAGCCGCGCCACGCCGCCAGTGAAATGCAGTAACGGGCGCACCAGCGCGCCCGGCATGCCGATGACGTGCACTGAGCGGTGCATTGTTCGCCCGATCAGCCGCACCAGCTCACCGCTCGTGATCACCTCGGGATGGTTCACGAAGTAGGTGCCACCCGCCACCTGGGTTTCGCTCCCCGCCATCACAGCTGCTTCAGCCAGGTCCGGGGCGTACACCGCCGAGAGCTCCTGGGATCCATCACCGAAGACCGGCGCCACGCCGAAACGCACCAGGCGGAACACCTTGATCAGGTTGTCGCGATCGTTGGGGCCGTAGACGGTGGGCGGGCGGAGTATCACCCAGGGGATTGGTCCGGACCGGACAACGTTCTCGCCGGCGAGCTTGCTGCGGCCGTACGCCGTGACTGGGGCAGGTGGATCATCCGCAGTGCGGGGATGGCCCGGGCGGGATGGGCCGGCGGCGGCCCCAGAACTCATGAGCACGAACCGGCCGACGCCTGCCTGTGCCGCCGCCGTGAGGAGATTGTCGGTCCCCTGCCGGTTGGCGCGCAGGTAGGCGGCGTCGTCGCGCGCGGCGATGACACCGGCCACGTGCTGCACCACTGCCTGCCCCTCGCACGCCTCCCGCAGCGCGCGGTCGTCGTGCAGGTCCCCGATCACCAGGCGCACGCCGTCTCGCTCGAGCCCCGCGGCCTTCTGGCGCGAACGCACCAGCGCCGTGACCGGGATGCCCCGCGCCAGCAGCGCCGCCACCACATGGCCGCCGACAAACCCGGTGGCCCCGGTCACAAGCGTGTTCACAGCGGTCGGTCGTAAAGCCGGTAGGTCTTGTAGACGTGGAAGTTCATCTTCTCGAGGCCGAGGTTCATGGCGGTGTTGTCCTCGAGGATCCAGCCCGCCTCGCCCCAGCGCATCCCGATGCGTTGGCCGTTGCTCCAGATGTAGTGGTAGAGCACCGCATCGAGTCCCTTGCCCCGGTAGGCCGGCAGGATGCCGAGCAGCGGGATGCGGATGCGGTGAATCTTGCCGGTCTTGAGCGCCCACAACAGCCTGGGCAGCACCGGCAGCAGGTGGCCACCGCGATTGCCCCGGAACACCTCGTTCAGGTCCGGCAGGCCGAGCCCGAAGCCGACCACTTCGCCGTCTTTTTCTGCCATGCCCACCAGCTCCGGCATGACGACCGGCTTGAACTGCTTGGCCAGGTGGTCGATCTCGGCTTCGGTCATGGGCACGAAGCCCCAGTTCTTTTCCCACGCGGCGTTATAGATCCGCTTGATCGCCTCGACCTCGTCGTCGAAACGCTTGAGGTCGAGCGGCCGGACCGTGATGCCCATCCGATCGCGCATGATGCCGACGGCGCGTGTCAGGCGTTCCGGTGCCTCACGGCGCTCCCGCAGCGCAGGATCGCCGCCCTGATAGACCAGCAGGTTCTTGGCAGTGGTGAAGCCGGCCTGCTCGACCAGGGCCTGGTAGTACTGCGGGTTGTGCGGCATCATCAGCGCCGGCGGGGTGTCGAACCCGTCCACCAGCATGCCGCACTCGTCGTTCACGGAGAACGACGCGGGACCCCGGATGGTGTCAAAGCTGCGCGCCTTGAGCCAGGCGGCCGCCGCCGCGAACAACGCGTCGGCGGTCTCCTGGCGGTCTTCACATTCGAAAAACCCGAAGAACCCGACCAGGTCGCCGTGCGTCTCGTTGTGCAGCCGGTTGGAAATGGCCGCAATCCGGCCCACCACCGCGCCATCGCGCTCGGCGAGGAAGTAGGCGGCTTCCGCGTGCTGGAAGAAGGGGTTCTTCTGGCGATTGAGGAGGAGCGCTACATCCCGACGCAACGGCGGGACCCAGAGGGGGTCCCGCTTGTGGAGCCGGTACGGCAGGTCAATGAACCGCTTGAGATCCCGCGCGCCCTGGACTTCGCGTACGGCCGCGGGGTTCAGACGACCCCCAGCTCCCGGCCAATGCTGGCGAATTGATCGAGGCAGAAGTCGATCTGCTCGAAGGTGTGCGTGGCCATGACGCTGGTGCGAAGCCGGCACTGGGTCGGCTGCACCGCCGGCGGCATGACGGGATTGGTAAAGACTCCGGCGTCGAACAGCCGGCGCCACATCACGAAGGTGGTTTCCATCGGGCCGATGAGCACCGGTACGATGGGCGTCTCGGTCTGCCCGATATCAAAGCCGAGCGACCGGAAGCCGTCCTGCAGCCGCCGGGCGTTGGCCCAGAGGGCGTCCCGGCGCTCCGGTTCACGCTGGATCACTTCGAGTGCAGCGAGCACGCCGGCGGTGTTGGCCGGGGGCAGCGAGGCAGTGAAGATGAGCGGGCGGCTGTGGTGGCGGATGAAGTGGATGACCTGCTCCGAGCCGGCCACGAAGCCACCGATGGATGCCAGCGACTTCGAGAACGTGCCGGCGATGATGTCGACTTCGTCGGTCATGCCGAAGTGCGCTGCCGTGCCGTCGCCGTTGGGGCCCAGCACGCCCAGGGCGTGGGCATCGTCCACGGCCAGGGCGGCGCCGTACTTCCGGCCCACGCGCACCAGGCCGGGGACGTCGGCGATGTCGCCCTCCATGGAGTACACGCCGTCCACCCCGATGAGCGAGCCCCGGTTGCCCGCGCGCTCGAGCTTCCGTTCCAGGCCTGCGAGGTCGCCATGGTTGAACCGCTCGGTTTCGCCGAACGACATCTTGGCGCCATCGACGA
>DASSOW010000110.1:0-2110 GCA_035700175.1 Gemmatimonadales bacterium
TTCAGCCTTCAGCTCTCACCCTTCAGCCCAAACCCCAGCAGCGCCGCCCGGTAGTGGGGATTCGCGTGAAATTCGGCGAAGGCAGGGGCGCGAAGAAAGAACGCCGTGTAATCACGAGCGGTGACAGAGTAGTCGAGCCAGTGCTCCATCCGCGCGGTGTCCGCGATCATGGCCGCCCCCATCGCCATGAAGATGCCATGGGCCCACTGTCCCCGGCGCACCGCCTGGTCTGCGGAATCCAGTGCGGCGCGCACCCGGCTCGCATGTCCGCAACGTGCCCAGGCCTCGAGCTCCAGCTGCGCACCTGGCGATGACTCGAGAGGAGGAAGCGGAATTGCGAGAGCGCTGTCGCACTGACCCTCGGTGGCCAGCAGGGCGACGTACGAGAGGCGAGGGATGAGGTCGGTGGGATTCCGCTGCACGGTGTGTTCCATCAGCTGCCGTGCTTCCGCCTTGTCGCCCCAGTCGTGCAGCACATCGGCCAGCCGCGTCGCGTAGATCGGCGTGAGCGAGTCGAGCGCCCACGCCCGGCGCACCGACCAGAGGGCCGAGTCGCGCTGGTTCATGCCATAGTAGTACCACGTGCGGAAGAGCCAGGTGGCAGCCTGGGCCGAGTCCAGCGCCACTGACCGCTCGAACTCGCGCTGCGCCACTGCCCAGTCATGGGTATGGAAGACGGCGAGCATGCCGAGCACTCGATGCACAGCGGCCGAGCTGCTGTCGAGCGCCAGGGCGCGCGCGGCCGCTGCCGCGGATCGACGGAAATAATCATCGTGGTTGACGGCATTGCCGTAGCCCGCGTCGCTGAACACGGCGCGGAGGAAATATGCCTCCGCCAGTCCTGCCCAGGCCTCGGCGTAGCTGGAGTCTCGTCGAATCGCGTCGGTAAAGAGCGGAATCGCCTGGTCGAGCCCGGCCGGGTCGCGGCGGTCGGCATAGCCCTTGGCGCGGACCACCTGGTCGTGCGCGGCGAGGTCGACGCCTCGGCCCCGTCGCACGGCGGCGAGATCGGAGGGATGCAGCGTCACCTGCAGCGAGCTTGCCACCCGGCGCGCCACGGAATCCTGCATCGCGAACAGGTCCGCGCCCAGCATGTAGTCATCCGTCCAGAGCAGCCGCTTGCTCCGCACGTCGGTGAGTTCCACCTTCACGCGACCGCCCGACGCGGAGCGGATCAAGGCTCCGCCCAGCACGGCGTCCGCGCCAACTGACCGGCCGGCACCCAGCACGTCCACGTCGGTGCCAGCCGCGAACTGGCGCGCGGCGACGGCGCTGGCGGCCGAGCCCACCACTTCGACGCCGAGCCGGTGCAGCTCGTCGGTGATCTCCACCGCGAGCCCCCGACCGAAATATTCACGCGTCGTGTCGCCCGTCAGGTTGACGAACGGCAGCACGGCGAGCAGCCGCGGTGCGGAGGCTGTGGCGCGGCCGGGGCGCCGTACCATGAACCAGATGCTGAGCGTGGCCAGCACGAGGGCCGCGGTCACGAGCGCCGGCATGCGCCGGCGGCCGGACCGCCGGGGCGGGGCCTCGCCCGGCACGGGGGCGGGGGTGGTGCGGCTGTCCGCACGAAGTGCAGCGCCGAAGGTTTCGCAGTCGGCAAAGCGGCCTGCCGGTTCCTTTACGAGGGCCCGCAGCACGGCAGCATTCAGCGCAGGCGGGAGGTCGGGCCGAGTCTCGGTGAGCGGCGCCGGCGATGTGGTGAACATCTGCACCAGCAGGGCCTGCAGGGACGGAGCGGCAAATGGCGGATGGCCGGTCAGCGCCTCATACGCGACGACGGCCAGCGAATACTGGTCGCTCGCGGGGCCGATCTCCCGCTCTCCGGCTGCCTGTTCGGGTGACATGTACTGCGGCGTCCCGATGGATAGCCCGGTCTCGGTCAGCCGCTCGCCATCAGGGCTCGAGGCCACACGCGCAATGCCGAAATCCGCCAGCATCGCGCTGCCTTCGTGCAGCAGGATGTTGGCCGGCTTGAGGTCGCGGTGGATCACGCCCTGGCGGTGGGCATAGTCCAGGGCGCTCCCCACCTCTGCCACGATCCGGCCGACTTCCGCCACAGGCAGCGGGCCGCAGCGGGCCAGATGGTCCCTTAAAGTCTCCCCTGGGA
>DASSOW010000111.1:0-23812 GCA_035700175.1 Gemmatimonadales bacterium
GACGGTGAGCGCCGGTGCCAGCGTGGCGCCGGGCAACTACACCAGCACCACGCCCATCACCCTCGACGTGGTGTACCAGTAAGCGGGAGCGATTCCCTGCGGGTCTGGAGGCGGCGGAACGATTCGCCGCCTCCGCCGCATGGGGAGCCTGTGTATGCGCCGAGCCACCTCTCTACTGTGCGTCCTGCTGCTGTACGCCGTCCCGGCACTGGCGCGGGCGCAGGCGTCAGGCAGCAGCCGGGCGAGCGCGAGCATCCTGCCCGCGATCTCGGTCACGGGCACCCAGGATCTCGGCTTCGGCACCATCGCCTCGACCCAGGTTGTCACCGTGCAGGCGAGGAATGGTGGCCGGTTCACCATCCAGGGCACCTCCAACACACCGGTGCTCATCCAGTTCACTTCACTGCCAGCGGCGCTGGGGCCCAACCTCGCCTTGTCAGCCTGGACCGGGCTCGCCAACACGTCGCCAGGGAACGGCGGGGCGACGGCCTTCGTGCCGGCGCCGGGTGGAACGCGCACGGCCACGCTCGCCAGCAACGGCCGCTACTTCCTCTGGTTTGGCGCCACCCTGACGGCCACCAATGCGGCGCCAGGGACGTACTCCGTTCCGGTGATCGTCACGGTCGTCTACAACTAGCACGTCCCCCGTGCTACATTGTGCCCATTCCATTCTCAACAGGCCGTCACTCCGGAGACGCATGCGTCGTACAGCGCTCGTGCTCGGACTTGCCATGCTCGTCGCCAGCCCGCTGCTCGCGCAGGGGCGGAAGATCCGTGTCGATGGCGTCCGCCCGCTCGCATTCGGTTCGCTGCTCGCGGGTGCTCCGTCCACGGTGCTCAGGACCGACCCCGCCAATTCCGGCCAGTTCAACCTGACGGCGCAGAACAATGACGTCGTCATCCTGACCTTTTCGCTGCCGTCGTCCATGAGCGGCCCGGCCGGCGCGTCGCTGCCCCTGTCGTTCAGCGGCTCGGACGCGGGTTTCTCGAGGTCACAGAGCATCTCGGACCAGGTGGCGTTTGACCCGCGGCAGTCCTACCTCGGTACCATGTCGCAGCAGGGAAGGGCATCCGTCTTTCTCGGCGGCACGGCCACGCCGGCCTTCAACCAGCGGCCCGGCGCCTACTCCGCCACCATCACGCTCACGGTCATGTACCCATGAATCGCGCCGCCGCGCTCGCGCTGTGCTCGCTTCTCGCTCCCGGGCTGCTCGCTGCGCAAGGAGTCCTGGTCGCCCCGACATCGGTGTTCCTGGACAGCCGGGGGCGCACCGCGACGATGTTGCTCGTCAACCCCAACGAGGATGCGGTTGAAGTCACCCTGTCCACCACCTTCGGTTACGCGATCACCGATTCGGCCGGACACTTCCAGGCCTGGCTCACCGACACGCCCGACAGCACGGCGCCCAACGCCGCGCCATGGATCCGGATCTTCCCGCGGCGCGCCAGCATCGAGCCCAAGGCGCAGCAGGTAGTCCGGCTGCTGATCACGCCGCCGCCGGAGCTTCCGGCAGGCGAGTACTGGGCCCGGCTCGTGGTGCTGGCAAGTGGTGGCAAGCTGGCCGTCAGCGCGCCAACCGACTCGGGGAGCGTGACGATCGGCTTGCCGATGCAGGTGCGCACCGTACTGCCGATTCTTTATCGCAACGGCCAGGTCGAGACGGGGGCGGTGCTCGACAGCCTGCGCGCCGACCCCGAGGGCGACTCACTGGTGGTGCATGCGCGCATTGCGCATGCCGGCAACGCGGCCCTGCTCGCCACGGCGCGCGGGACGCTGAGCGATTCCGCCGGGGCGTTGCGGGGCCACTTTACGCTCCCCGTCTCGGTGTATGCGCCCATCACGCCCCGCTTCACCATTCCGCTGGATTCGGTGCCCCCCGGTCACTACATGCTTCGCATGGAGGTTACGCCGGGCCGGATCGACCTGCCGGCGGAGTCGCTGCTGCCGTTCCGGGCTGCGCGTGACTCCTTACCGGTTGTCATCCCCTGATCCATGGCGGGCCGACCACGCCTGGCGCATGTCGTCGTCCCGCTGCTCGCGCTCCTGGCGCCGTACGGCGCCGCAGCCCAGCAGCCCGTGGATTCCCAGCCCGCACCGGCGATCGTGGAATTGCGGCTGGGACGGCTGGTGGCCCGCACTGTCCCGGCGTATCGCGTCGGCAATGATGCGCTGATCCCGCTGTCGCAGCTCCTGGCGCTGGCGGAGATTCGCACCGAGGTGGATTCCACTGGCGCCATCCGGGCCACGATCGAGCCGCGTCATGTGCCGTTCGTGGTGGACCCCAACGCGGGCACGGCCACCTTCGGGCGCCAGTCCCTGACCCTCGCCCCTGGCGAGCTGCAGCGCGATCCTGCCGAGCTCTATCTCTCTGCCCGAGTCCTGGGGGTGTTGCTGGATCTCGACATCCGGGTGGATTGGAGTGCCACTGAAGTCGTGGTCCGCAATCCGGACCGGCTGCCGCTCGGACTCCGCCTGCAGCGCGAGGCCGCCCGCGCCTCATTGCTTCGCGAATCGCCCGAGGTGCTCCCCAGCCTGGTGCTGGGCGCGGAGCGCCGTCCGCTCGATGGATTCGTGCTGGACTATTCGCTCTTCTCCCCCAGCAACGATGTCTTCGGCGGCGCGTCATACAGCCTGGCGGGCGGTGCAGCAGTGGCTGGCGGATCGCTCGAGCTCGGGCTGCGCAGCGAAGGCCCGGCCTCGAGCGGCGATGTGCGGGTGGATGGCAGCTGGCTGGGCGTCTGGCGCAATAATCGATGGCTCCGGCAGGTGCGCATCGGAGACGGCCTCGGCTCGGGCCAGACGCCACGCTCCATCCGGGGCCTGTACGTCACCAACGCGCCCTACCTTCGGCCGTCCCTGATCAGCGATATCGCCTATGCCGGACACCTGCCGCCGGGCTGGCAGCTCGAGGCGTATCGCAACGGTGTCCTGGTGGGTGTGGATAGCGTGCGCCCGGACGGCAGCTATTCCGTGGAGCTGCCGGTGCTCTATGGCGAGAATCCGGTGGACTTCGTGGCCTACGGGCCGTACGGCGAGCGGCGAGAGTTCAGTCGCAAGTACCTGGTGCCAAGCGCCCTGCTGCCATCGGGACGGGTGGAGTACGGCGTGTCAGGCGGCCAGTGTCGCTTCGATTTGTGCAATGCGGCGGCAAACGTTGACCTGCGCGCTGGCGTGAGTCGCCGGTGGACGCTGGGCGGTGGCATGGATCAATTCTGGCGCGACAGTGCGCCGGACCTGTTTCATCCGTACCTGAACGCGATCGGCAACCTGGCCGGGGCGTGGACCGCCGAGGCCAGCGTGGTGTTGCACGGTTATGGCCGGGCCCGGTTTTCTTATGAGCCCACGCTCGATCTCCGCCTCGGTACTGAAGCGACGTTCTTCTCGCGCGACGAGGACTCTCCGATCCTCAACCCGCTCGGCCGGCACTCGCAGTTCCAGCTCAATGCGTTCTGGCGTCCGGACGCGCGGCGCAACTACCTGTACTTTGATGGCCGCTTCGAGTACGCGACCACCGAGGGCGGTTCAACCCTCCGCTCGCGTGCCGGTGTCTCGGTGGATCTCGCCGGCGTCCGGGCCGTGCCGTACGTGCGGATCGACCGCACGTCGGTGACGGGGATTGGCGCGGAGACCGACGATTTCCTGGGTGTGGACGCGTTTGTGGTGCCCAATGGGCACTGGGGTGCGCTGTTCCGTCGCCTCTGGTTCAGGGGGTCGTTCGAGACGCGGGACGCCGGCACGCCCAACGCCGCCGCCTTCTCGATAGCGCGAACGCTCTCTTCGTCATTGCGTCTGGAGACGGGTGTGAGCTGGACCAGGGGGAGTAGCGGTGCCACCTGGACGCTGGCGCTTTCCACCGCCATGCCACAATTGCGCGCGTTTACCCAGGTGACGGCACCAGCGGGAGGCCCCGTAGCCGCCACCCAGTACGTGCAGGGCTCCGTGCTCTATGACGAGGCGGGCGGCGAGCTGGCGCTCGATGCCGGGCCGTCGCTGCAACGCGGTGGACTGGCGGGCGTGGTCTTTCTCGACAAGGACGGCAACGGCCGGAAGGACGATGGCGAACCTGGCCTGGCAGGTGTTCGCGTCCAGGTGGGTAACAGCAGTGACTTCAGCGACTCGACCGGTGCTTATCGTGTGTGGGACGTGGTGCCGTTCGAGCCGGTGCTCGTGACGGTGGACTCGCTGAGCTTCCAGTCGCCGCTCTGGGTGCCCGGATTCGAGGCGGCGGTGGCGTATCCAGCGCCCAATGCGCTCACCCGGGTGGACGTGCCGCTCCAGCTCGGCGCCGTGATCGAGGGCGTGGTGCAGCGAGGCCTGGCGGCCGAGCCGGTGGGCGGTGTCCCGCTCGTGCTCACCGAGCGCAGCACCGGCCGCCAACGGACGCTTACAACTTTCTCGGATGGAACATTCTACTCGATGGGGATCACGCCGGGCGAGTGGGAACTCTCGGTCGCGCCCGCGACATTGCAGTTGCTGGACGCGGCGGCCGCACCGGTGCGCTTTACCGTGGCGCGCGGTGCGACCGACGTATCGAACCTCGTCGTCCGGATTGATTCCCGGCCCTGACGACGCGATGAGGGCTTGACACGGAAGCAGGGCGACCCGCGGAATGTCGCGCCTGTTCCCGATGATCGCCCGACGTTGCAGGGGCGGCCCCGCGGAATTTTGTGCCCTGTTCCCGATGATCGCCCGACATTGTAGGGGCGGCCCGCGGGCCGCCCCTACTCCGCGCGAGGTTCACCATTTCCGGATATTGATCGATCCATTCACGGTTTCGATTGCCAGGGTGCGCCCGCCATTGCCGATGGTGCCATGCAGTGAGCGGGGCCCGAACTTGCCCTGGATGGTGAGCGGGAAGTCGGTGTCGATATCGCCGTTCACGGTGCTGGCGCGCACTTCGGTGCTCACGCCGGCGGGCAGGGTCACCGACACCGCTCCGTTCACGCTCCGGTAGCTCGCCGAGCCGCTCCAGTCAGCGCGCCCCATGATCACATCCACCGAGCCATTGACGCTGCTCGCCTCGGCGAAGCCATTGGTCTCGACGTTGGCATCGCCATTGACGGTCGCGATCTCGGCGTCAGCCCCCAGGCCCCTGGCGCTCACGTCGCCATTCACTGTATGCGCCGAGAGCAGGACGGAAGACGGCACCTTGACGGTGAAATCCACGCTCACGTCGTTGTTGTCATTGGAGTGGCCGCTGGAGTGACGGTCCTCGCAGCTGTTGCCGCGCTGGTTGGGGTAGAGCACGCAGATGACGGCGCCCTCGCTCGTCTGCTCCACCTTGATCTCGACACTGGCCGGGTCACTCCGGCGGGCGTGCTTCACGCCCGTCACCTCGATCTGGTTGCCGCTGGCGGCAACCGCCTGCACGTTGCCGTTCACGTTGCGGATGCTAAGCGTCTTGCCGGCGGCCAGGGTGCCGGTCCAGCGGAAGTCCTGGCCCTGGGCGCTGCCCTGGAGGGCGGCGATCATGGCGAGCGTGGTCAATGCGAGCATGGTGCGGCTCTCCTGAGCAGGTTATCGGTCGCTGATGCTGCCGGGACGGACAAGTTGGATGCTTCCCTGGAACGACTCCAGCTGGAGCCGGGCGCTGCCATCGCCCAGGGTAAAGGTGAAGCTGCCGCCGCGGCGCTCCCGGGTGCGCACTTCGACGGGAATGTCGGACGAAAAGTCGCCACCGAAGGTGTTGACTGACACTGTGGCATTGGCCCCCGACTGCACGCCGACGATCACGTCGCCATTGTGGGTGTTCAGCTGGTAGCGTCCGCCATTGCGGATCGGCCCGCCGAACTGGATGTCGCCGTTCATCGATTCGGCCGACACGGCATCGGAGGACACGCCCGCGAGCGTCACGGACCCGTTCACCGTCGATGCCGTGATGCTCCCGCTCGACTGGCGGACGGTCACGTCATCGTTGATCGTCGTGACGCTGATGTTCCCGCTCGCGCGCGCGAGGCTCACGCTGCCATCCACCGACGAGAGACTGACGTTGCCCGTCCCGCCGGTCACGTCCACGCTCCCGTTCACGGTCTGGGCATTGACCGCGGCGGTGGTGCCGCGCACCTGGATATCACCTTCGACGGAGTTGAGGCTGAGCGGCATCCAGGCAGGAGCCGTGACGGTGAACGACACTTCCACCGGTTCGCCGTACCGGCCCCGCGCCGAGACGTTCACCATGCCCGAGCCGCGGGAGATGTCGACCCGCACATCGTCGTCATCGTCGTCGGCCTCGGCCTGGATCCGCACGGCATTCCGGTCCCAGGCGTTTACCGTAATGGACCCTTCGTGCACGCCGACACGGAGCCGGTCGCCCCGGGCAACGGTGAGGGTAGTATCCTGGCCTTGCAGTGCCATGGACGACATGAGGAGCAGCGAAGCGAGCAACACAGTCAGGCCCTCGGTTCAGGTTTCCGCGCGGGCAATCGAGACTGCCTGGCGGAGCAGGTCAACCTTCCGGCGCATGGTGCGCGCGAGATAGGCATTCAGGTACGCGTTCTGGGGGTCGCGGGCGACGGCGCGCTGTGCGTCGGCCACGGCCGAATCGATGATGGCAAGGTTGCGCTCCAGCACGCGCACCGTGGTGCTGTCGAGCCGCCCGCGGCCCGCATCGAGGACCTTGCGCAGGTCGTTGACCGCCGCATCGTAGGTCGCCTCGGCGCGAGCCGCCGCGGGCGCCAGCGTGGTGGACGGCTGGGGCGCCGTGGCCACAACGGCCGCTGGGGCCGGCAGACTGGTGTTCGATCGCATGGCGAGCCAGACCGAGCCGCCACTCAGGACAGCGATGATCGCGGCCGCCGCGGCGAGCCCCGGCACACTTGAATACCAGGGACGGCGCCTCGTGATCGGGATGACGCTTGCTTCCGGCGTGATGGTCGAGAGGATACCGGGCCAGAGGTCTGTGGCTGGATCGTCGGCCGGGAGAGCGGCGGCGGTGCGCGCCACGGCCCGCAGGTCCTCGGTCACGGCGCGGCATTCGGCGCAGGCCGCCAGGTGCGCCTCGCAGGCCACGAGTTCATCGTGGGCAAGCTCGCCGTCCACGTATTCCGACAGCCGCTCGGTCCAGTGTTCGTTCATCATGGTTCAGCGCTCCAGGTGCTGCCGCAAGGCCATGCGTGCGCGGTGCAATTGCGACTTGGATGTTCCGGTCACGGTGCCCAGCATCTCGGCAATCTCCTCGTGGCGATATCCTTCGACATCGTGGAGCACGAACACCTGTCGGGCTCCGTCGGGCAGCCGTTCCAGCGCCGTCTCGAAATCCACCCGGTCCAGCGCGCCGCCCGTATGCGGATGCGCCACCGTCTCGAGCGGGGCGTCGTCGGCGTGGTAGCGCGCCCGTGCCTGCCCCAGCTGTGCTCGCCGCCCCAGGCACACATTCACCGCGATCTTGTGCAGCCAGGTGCCAAAGGCCGACTCGCCGCGGAACGACTCCAGCTTCTGCCAGGCCCGGATGAAGACATCCTGGGTGGCATCGTCCGCTTCATCGGGCGACAGCATGCGGCGGGTCAGCGCATGGATCCGCCCCACGTGGCTCCGGTAGAGCCGCTCGAAGGCGCGCGTGTCGCCAGAGGTGGCGAGGGCCACCTCGACAGCATCGCTGTCTGAGCGTTGCCGGGCCGGGATCCGTTTCAGCGCGCGCGCCCCACGAGTCGGTGTGGTCATGCAGGGGATTGGACAGGGGAATCTGCTGGAAGGTTGCCGGGCCGGCCAGCGGGGAAGTGCCGGTGCTGGTCTGCGGGCCGCTTTCGGGCCATAATTCGGTGCCAGTACCGCACTTGGATGGAGAACAGGACCTGATGACTTCGATCGCCAGCCGCGTCATCCACGCCCCCACCGGCACCGAGCTCGCCTGCAAGGGATGGCACCAGGAGGCGGCCCTCCGGATGCTGATGAACAACCTCGACCCGGCCGTCGCCGAGCGGCCGGACGAGCTGATCGTGTACGGCGGGGGAGGAAAGGCGGCGCGCAACTGGGAATGCTTCGAAAAGATCGTGGCCACCCTGCGCCGGCTGGAAAATGACGAGACCCTGCTGGTACAGAGCGGCAAGCCGGTGGGTGTCTTCCGCACCCACGACGAGGCGCCTCGGGTGCTGATCGCCAACGCCAACCTGGTGCCGCGCTGGGCCACCTGGGAAGAGTTCCGGCGGCTGGACGCGCTGGGCCTCACGATGTACGGCCAGATGACCGCGGGGTCCTGGATTTACATCGGTACACAGGGGATCCTGCAGGGTACGTACGAAACCTTCGCAGAATGCGCTCGCCAGCGCTTCGGTGGCTCACTGGCCGGCCGGCTCGTCGTGACCGCGGGGCTGGGCGGCATGGGTGGCGCGCAGCCGCTGGCGGCCACCATGAACGGCGCGGCGTTGCTCGGCGTCGAGGTGGATGAGCGGCGCATCCAGCGCCGGGTGGATACCGGCTATTGCGACAGGCTGGAGCGCGACCTGGACACGGCGCTGCGGCAGCTCGACGAGGCGCGAGGCAAGGGCAAGGCACTCTCCATCGGGCTGGTTGGCAATATCGCCGAGGTCATGCCGGAACTGGTGCGCCGTGGCATCGTGCCCGATGTGGTGACCGACCAGACCTCGGCGCACGACCTGCGCGTGGGCTACATCCCGGCCGGCATGTCGCTGGAAGACGCGGCCGAGCTGCGGGAGCAGTCGCCGGAGGCCTATGAGGCGCGGGTGCTCGACTCCATGCAGGCCCATGTGGCCGCGATGCTGGAGCTGCAGCGCAAGGGCGCGGTGGTCTTTGACTACGGTAACAACCTGCGCGGGCAGGTGGCCGACCTTCGTGGCATGCGTGAGGCCTTCGAGATACCCGGGTTTGTGCCCGAGTTCATCCGGCCATTATTCTGTCGCGGTGCAGGGCCATTCCGGTGGGCCGCGCTCTCGGGAGATCCCGCCGACATCGCCGCCACCGACGATGCGGTGCTCGAGACCTTCCCGAAGAAGGAAGCGCTGGCGCGGTGGATCCGGCAGGCGCGGGAGAAGATCCACTTTCAGGGATTGCCCGCTCGCATCTGCTGGCTCGAATACGGCGAGCGAGCCGAGATGGGTGATCGGTTCAACTGGCTGGTAAAGTCCGGAAAGGTGAAGGCACCGCTGGTGATCGGGCGGGACCACCTCGACACTGGCAGCGTGGCATCTCCCAATCGCGAGACTGAGGGGATGAAGGACGGCTCCGATGCCATTGCCGATTGGCCGCTGCTCAACGCCATGCTGAATACCGCCTGTGGCGCGAGCTGGGTCTCGCTGCACCATGGCGGTGGCGTGGGGATCGGTTATTCTCTCCACGCCGGCATGGTCTGCGTGGCGGACGGCACCGACTCGGCGGCTCGGCGCCTCGGTCGCGTGCTGACGGCGGACCCGGGATCCGGGGTGATGCGCCATGCCGACGCGGGGTACGACCTGGCCATCGAGACAGCAAAGGAGCGTGGTGTGGACCTTCCCATGATCACTGGCTGACATGCAGATACTCAGGAATATCGGGGCGCTGGCAACCTGCCGCGCCGAGGGCGGCCAGGACGACATCCAGCTGATCCACAACGCAGCGCTGATCTGGAACGGCGACCGCATTGTCTGGGCTGGCGCGGCGGACGACATGCCTGCCAACCTTGGCACCGCCGTCATGTTCGATGCCCGTGGCGGGCTGGTCATCCCTGGCTTGGTGGATTGTCACACCCACCTCGCGTTCGGCGGCTGGCGGGCCGGTGAGTTTGCCCAGCGGTGCCGCGGCGCAAGCTATCAGGAGATTGCCCTGCAGGGCGGCGGCATAGCCTCGACCGTGCGCGCCACCCGCGCTGCGGACGACACGACGCTGGTGAACCGGGCCCGGGGATTCCTCGACGCCATGGTCCAGCTGGGCGTGACGACGGTCGAGTGCAAGAGCGGGTATGGCCTCACCCTCAACGATGAGCTCCGGATCCTTCGCGATTACCGGGCCCTGGCCGATACGGGACCCTGCCGCATCGTCCCCACCGTGCTGGGGGCGCACATCGTGCCTGCCGAGTTTGCCAGCGACCGCGCCGGCTACGTCCGCATGCTGGTCGACGAGCTGCTGCCGGCAGTGGCGGCAGAAAAGCTGGCGCGATTCTGCGATGTGTTCGTGGAGGACAATGCGTTTACGGTCGAGGAGGCCCGCCAGATCCTGACCGCTGGCGCTCGGCTCGGCCTCCGGCCCAAGCTGCATGCCGACCAGTTGCGGGATGGCGGCGGCGCCGCGCTGGCCGCGGAGCTCGGCGCGGTCTCCGCGGATCACCTCGAACATGTGTCGGATGCGGGCATCGCGGCGCTGAAGCAGGCGGGTGTCATCGCCGTCAGCCTGCCCATCGCGTCACTCTACCTCCGGCAGCCGGCCATGCCGGCCAGGAAGCTGATCGACGCAGGCGTGCCCGTCGCGGTGGCCACCGATTTCAACCCGGGCTCGGCACCCAGCTTCCACCTGCCGTTTGCCATGACGCTCGCCTGCACCACGCAGATGATGACGCCGGCGGAGGTGCTGAAGGGTGCCACGATCTACGCTGCTCGCGCGGTCGGGAAGGACGCGGATGTGGGTTCACTCGAGGAAGGGAAGCGCGCCGATTTCCTGCTGATCGACGCCGATGACGTAGACCAGTGGCTCTATCACTTCCGGGCCAATGCCTGCCGCTGGACGGTGGTGGGCGGCAGGACGGCGTGGAAGGCGCGTTGAACAGTCGCTGGCCGTTGGCTTCTGGCTGCTGGCATCTCGCGCTCAGCGCGTAGCGTAGCCTGACACCAGCCAATAGCCAGCAGCCAGCAGCCGTTCCCTTAGCCGCCCATCTTTCCATCCACGATTCCCAGCACCTCCCTCTCCCGCTGATCCGCCTCGGCCACCAGCGTCGCGCCTTCTTCGAGCATCGGCTGCACCAGCGAACGGTCCTTGAGCGTGCCGGCATTGATCCTGACGTTGAGCCAGGCGCCGCGCACGGCAGTGCGGGCGCAGCACGCCGCCACGCCCGCATCGGACACTGACGCAGGCAGGCCAGTCTCCGCCATGGCCTGGGCGATCTCGAAGACCTTCATGGACTGCTGCATGACGGCGAAGGGAACCTGGGCGGCGTTGACGATGGCGGCGTCGAGCGTCGAGCGCCGAGCGTCCTTCTCCTGCTGCGTTCCCTTGGGCATCTGCATCGCAGCCAGGACGGCATCGAACGCCTTCGTGTCCGCATCCACCAGCCGCAGGAGTTCTGCCTGGATGTTCTGGCCGCGTTCAGCCCAGGTGGAAAACTCCTCCCATCGCTCATCCCAGCCGCGCTTGTGGGAGGAAAGGTTGGCCACCATCGTCGCCAGCGATGCGGCCATGGCGCCCACCGCCGCCGACACCGATCCGCCGCCCGGCGCCGGTGACTCTGACGCGGTCTCGATGACGAAATCCTCGAGTGGCATGCTGACGAGCCGCCGGTCACCGGGGTCGCGCAGCTTGTATTCGATGATCCGATCTTCCGGCACAAAGGGCGTAAACTCATCGAGGCCAAGCGAGCGGATGGCAATGTGGATCAACTCCCGGTCACTCACGCCAAGCGACCGCTGCTGGCGCCGGAGGTAGTGGCGACCCGCGTCGAGCATGGCCTGGAGCGGCACGAGGCCCACGATCTCGGAGCCGGTGGCCCGCATGCCGCGGTCGCGCGCCGCGCGCTCTACCTCGTCGAAGGCGACGTGGATCGGCGTGGTTGACAGGTCGGTGAGGTTCATCGACACCTGTGCCACGCCGTATTCGTCAATGAACCAGCCGATTCCCTTGACCGACTTGAGCGTGCCCGGCAGCGTCAGCGGCTCGCCCCTTGCATCGGTCAGCACCTTCCCGGTGAGCGACCCACCCTCGCGCTGCGGCCGTCCCGCCTCGCGCACGTCGAACGCCACGGCGTTGGCGCGCCGGGTGGACGTGGTGTTGAGATTCACGTTGTAGGCCACGAGGAAGTCGCGCGCACCGATCACCGTGGCGCCGGTCCTCGCGTTGAACTTCGCAGGACCGTAATCGGGCTTCCACTTCGGATCGGCGAGCTTTCGCTCCAGTCCCTCGTACTCACCTTCACGAATGTCCGGCAGGCGGCGCCGTGTCTCATCCGGCTGCGCGGCTTCATAGAGATAGACCGGGATCCCCAGCTCCTTCCCGACACGTTCACCGAGGCGGCGGGCCAGCTCGGCGGCCTCCTCCATGCTGATGCCGCTGATCGGCACGAAGGGGCAGACATCGGTGGCGCCCATGCGGGGATGCTCGCCATGGTGGCGGCTCATGTCGATGAGTTCTGCGGCCGCGGCGATCCCACGGAAGGCCGCCTCGAGCACCGCCTCGGGGTCGCCGGCCAGCGTCATGACCGTCCGGTTGGTGGCCTTGCCCGGGTCCACATGCAGCACGGCGGCGCCGGGCACCGAGTCCATCCGCTGGGAAATCTTCTCGATGACGGCGGTGTCGCGCCCCTCGCTGAAGTTGGGGACGCACTCGACAACAGGTTTCATGTGGCTGGCCATTGTTGGGTCACGCAGTGAAAGGCACCGAGGCCCCAGACGAGATCGGTGCAGTCCAGTCCGATCACCTCCCGGCCGGGGAAGAGTTGCCGCAAGGTGGCGCGCGCCTCGAGGTCGCGTTCGCGATCATAGAACGGCAGCAGCACGACGCTGTTGCCGATGTAGAAGTTGGCGTAGCTGGCCGGGAGCCGCTGCCCTTCATGTTCCAGCCGCCTCGGCATCGGAAGGGTGACGATCCGGAAGGGATCGCCATCCTGGTCCCGCATCTCCTGCAGGCGCGCAAGGTTCTCGCGGAGCGGCTCGTAGTTGGCGTCGTCCGGATCCTGTTCCACCACGGTGACGATCGTGTGCTCATCCACGAAACGGGTGATGTCGTCCACGTGCCCATCGGTGTCATCACCCTCGATGCCGTCGCCCAGCCACAGCACGTTGGTCACGCCGAGATAGTCGCGGAGGTACGTCTCGATCTCCTTCTGCGACATCTGCGGATTGCGGTTGGGATTGAGCAGGCACGATTCCGTGGTGAGCAGCGTGCCCCGCCCGTTCACGTCGAGCGACCCGCCCTCCATGATGATGCCGGGATGAAAGACCGGGATCCCGTATTCGGCGCCGATCCGGCTCGGGATCACGTCGTCCAGGTCATAAGGTGGATACTTGTCGCCCCAGGCGTTGAAGCCCCAGTCCACGATGGCCTGTTCACGCCCGCGCGTGCCGTCGCGCTGGATGAAGATGGGGCCGTGGTCCCGGCACCAGGCATCGTTGGTCGGGTTGTGATGGAAGTAGACGCTGTTGAGCGGGATGGAGAGCGAAATCAGCCGCCGCCGGACGGCGGCTTCCATCTCGGCGTCGGTCACGTTGAGGTGCACTTCCTCGCTGCGGCCAAGGTACCGGACGATCTCGCAGAAGATGTCCGGAATCGGCTCGAACTTGCCGGGCCACGAGGCTTCCTTGTGGGGCCAGCTGAGCCAGGTGCCGCGGTGCGGCGCCCATTCCGCCGGCATCCGGTAGCCCAGCTGCGCTGGTGTCAGTGCGGGAGAGTCGGTAGTCACGTCGCCTGGAGGCAGCGGCGCGTCAGCCGTCGAGATAACGCTGGGTGAGGTCGGCGTAGGCCTCGATGCGCCGATCCCGCAGGAAGGGCCAGTGGGTCCGGCTCTCGTTCACCTTGGCGAGATCGACGTCGGCGGTGAGCACTTCCTCGCCGGTACCCGCGCGCACGAGGATGCGCCCGCCCGGATCTGCCACGAAACTGCCGCCCCAGAAATCGATGCCTCCAGGCGGTGGGGCGCCCTCGTGGCCCACGCGGTTCACGGCGCAGACGTACACGCCATTGGCAATGGCGTGGCTCCGCTGGATGGTCTCCCACGCGCTCTGCTGCTGCTCGCCGTACTCCTCCCGCTCGGGCGGCAGCCAGCCGATGGCGGTGGGGTAGAAGAGGATCTGGGCGCCATGCATGGCGGTAAGCCGGGCGGCCTCCGGATACCACTGATCCCAGCAGACCAGCACGCCGATGCGGGCAAATTTCGTGTCCCACGCGCGGAAGCCGAGGTCACCGGGCGTGAAATAGAATTTCTCGTAGTATTGCGGGTCGTCCGGAATGTGCATCTTCCGGTACTTGCCAAGATACGAACCGTCGGCGTCGATGACGGCCGCGGTGTTGTGGTAGAGCCCTTCCGTACGCTTCTCGAACAGCGATGCCACGATCACCACGCCGTGCTGCCGGGCCGCCTGGCCGAGCCGCTCTGTGCTGGGGCCCGGAATTGCTTCCGCCAGCGCGAAGTTGGCGTGGTCTTCCGTCTGGCAGAAATACTGGCTCCGGAAGAGTTCCTGCAGGCAGACGATCTGCGCACCCAGCTCCGCGGCCTGCTCGATGCCGGCGATGGCCTTGGCGAGGTTCTCCTCGGGATCCAGGGTGCAGGCCATCTGCACGAGGCCGAGGCGGACGGTGGCGGAGGAGGTCATGAGGGGAAGTTAGTGGGGTTTGGGGCGTGAGGCATGGGGCGTAGGGCATGAGGCCCCATGCCCCATGCCCCATGCCCTAAAACTTCAGCCACGCCTTCCCGCTCCCGACTGGCCACCTGAGCAGCACACCCGTCCCCTGCCGTGTGCGGTCGAGCCCGCGTTCGCTCTTGGCGACCGTTTCGACAGCGAACCGCCACTCCGCTTCCGCGTCGTGCTCGAGCGGCACGTCCTCGGCCAGCGTGAGCTCCACCGTGAACACACGATTTCCGGAGTCGGCAGGCGCCGCCCATTCATACTCCGCGTGGAGCGCTCCGTGCGACGAAAACGTGATTCGCTTCACCAGCCCGAGCGGCGCGGAGTCGTTCCGCAGGCCGATCGCAATACCATCCGGCAGGCTCTCGATCGCCCATTCGAACCGGGTCGCCGTCCAGGAGATGGCCGGTGCGTAGCGGACCTGCTCGTACTCCTCGCGCGTCGTTGCGCCATCGAGCACGCGTTCCCGCAACAGGGTTCGCTCGTCCAGGTCCACCGGCGGGCGCGCATCGAGCTGCATCTGCTGCTCCAGCGCGTGGATGCTGGGCAGCCCCTCGCCCTCCGGCGGATGCGGCGCCACATGCTCCGCCTCCGTGTGATACGCCTCGGCGCGGCGCGTCAGCGTGTCGCAGAGATTGCGCCCGGATGCAAAGCGGGTGAGTTCCTCCACACTGCCGCCTCGGTCAGGGCTCACCAGCGCGGAAAAGCTCGCGCTGTGAATCCACAGCTCATCGTGACCGTCAAAATCAAAGTCCACGCACTCAGCCGCGATTGGCTCGTCCTGCCGGAGCTCCGCTTCGGCGGCGGCGAGCTCCCGCCAGATGGCCTCGCGCAGGTGCGGCAGGTAGAGGCCACCAAAGACGCCGTGCCAGTAGGCGTCGTTGCACTGCGCGCGCGAGATGGCCTCGCGCACCAGCGGCGGATTACCGCGCTGGCGGGCCAGCACCGAGAGATGCTGTGCCTTCTTGTGCATGCGATTGGACTCGGGGTACTTCACCAGGAAGTTGCGCCAGTGGGAGCCGCGCACGAGCGCCCCCCAGTCGCTGGCGAGGAAGGTGTCGCCCAGTTCGCGCTCGAGGATGGCGAGGCGGTTGGCGCCTTGCGCCGGCAGGGCCCAGCCTTCCATCTCGCGATAGGAGGCAGTCGGCAGGTAAGCCAGGCCGCCCGCTGCCACCTGATGGCGGGCGCCGTCGAACGTGTCGAGCACCATCACGCCTTCCGAGCGCAGTGTGTCGAGCTGGTCGAAGAAGCCGCGGAACCATCCCTTCTGGTACACCCACTCATGGGTGCCGGGCCAGCCACCAAATTTTTCGCCGTCGTCCGCGAGGATGGCAAGCGGCTTTCCCTCGGCGTGCAGCTCGCGGAGGTAGCGTCCCGTGGCTTCCGGTGGCTGGAATGGGATCAGGTAGCGCAGCTGCTCATCAATGGCAAAGACGGCGAGCCGGCGATGCTCACTCTCCGTCAGCAGGGGCCGATGGAGCTGTGCCCGAGGGATGCCCGACGCAAGAAAGTGGCGATCATCCACCAGCACGTAGGAAATCCCGGCTTCGCCGAGGTCACCTGGAAGCTCGGGCGACCAGACCCGCTCGGTAAGCCAGAGCCCGCGCGCCTCCACCCCGAAGCGCCGGCGCAGTTCCATCCGCATGCGCTCCACCTGCTCAATGCGATCAGGCCGCAGCAGCGCGGAGAGAATCGGCTCGGTCCATCCCGCCGCGAGCAGTTCCACCCGGCCGTCGGCCACAAGCCGGCCCAGTCGCTCCAGCCAGGAGGGCGCGTGACGCTCCAGCCATTCAATGAGCGGTCCCGACACGTGAAAGGTGACCGGGAAGCAGTCACGCTCCTCGAGCGCCTGCAGGAGCGGGGCATACACCTGCTCCACGTGCTGGACAAACACGTGATCGAAGTTGCCGACCGGCTGGTGCAGGTGAAATCCGAGCAGGAAACGGACTGGCGCCACGGGACCTCGCGGTGTCAGGAGAGCGCGCGGCTGCCGTCGAGCGCGGCACGGATCGCGGGCAGGAGGGAAGGGAAGCAGTCGTCACGGCGGCGCGCTTCGTCGGCCTGGTGCAGGGCGGCCTCAAGGTGGTCGGGCTGCAAGGTTGCCAGTGCAGCGGCCAGCTGTTCCGCGCTGTCACAATGCCCCCGGAAGCGGCGCTCGCCGTAATCCGCCACCATCCCGGTCGAGATGATGAACTGCCAGTCGGAGGACTGGGCCAGTAGCAGCTCGCGGGCCGCCTGCTCCAGCACCGGATGCCAGCTCGAGTCTGCCAGCGCCGCGGGAGCGGCATTCCAGAACGCCTCTTCCAGCGGCCAGAGCCGCTGCCAGGTCCAGGCCACCTGGTCGCTGAGCCACATGCTGAAGTCGCCGTGCGCGCCCCACGATCCCTCCGGAAGGCGCAGCCCCGCTCTCGGCGGATGGCGTTCCAGGTGCATTTCCGCGGTGGATGGCGTGACCCGCGGCCTGCCTTGCAGTGCGCGGTACGCATCAGCCAGGAACTCGGGACCCTCGAACCACCAGTGCCCAAACAGCTCCGTATCAAAGGGCACGGCGAGCACCGGATGCTGCCGGCGACCCAGCTCGCCGGCGATTTCGCCGAGCAGCCATGCAAAGTGGTCCGCGTGCTCCGCGGCGCGATGCTGGGCGCCTTCGGGGTCGTACAGTTCCTTCTGGCCGAGGTCGGTGCCCGGCGCGCTCACGCGCCAGAGGCGGAGGCCGCCGGGCCAGCGCTGCTTGTGGAATTCCAGGTAGGCGGCATCACCCGGGTAGCCGCCGTGACGACTCCAGACCTGGCGACTGGCCCGCGGGTCGCGCACAAAGACGCTGACCCGGGCGCGGCCCGCCGAGAGCACGCCATAGGCGCGATAGGGAGAACGTGAGGCGGAATCGGCTGTCGTGGCTTCCGTGTCGGGCGCATCCTCGATCCAGCCGTCGCTGGAGATGTCGAGCGGCTCGTCGCCGGTCACGAGGTGGGCGTCCACGAAGAAATAGCGGAAGCCGGCGTCCGCGATGTGCTCGTCGATCCCGCGCCGCAGGGCGGCGCGCGGCCCGCCGGGCCACGGTGCCCATGGTCCGCGCGGCCGATAGGCACACTCCGGCAGCCAGCAGCCCCGCGGTGCGCGGCCGAAGAGCCGCTCGTGCTCCCGCATGCCGGCGCCGAGCTGCAGGCGGATGCTTTCATCGCGCGCGAGCAGGGGAAGAAATCCGTGGGTGGCCGCGGAACCCATGATCTCGATGCGGCCAGCTCGCTCCAGCGCCCGGAACGCGCCCACGATGTCGCCATCGATGGCGCGCCAGAGCGTCTGCATGCGCTCGAAGCGGCGGCGCCAGAACGCCACCACCGGCTTGAGGTGCGCCGCGGGCGCATGCGGGCCTTCGTGTGCCTCTGCCGTGGCCACCCGGCGCTGCTCGAGATACACCTCCATCTCGGCCTGGAATGTGGGCGAGACGAGCTGGTTGGCGAGCACCGGCGTGAAGCCGATGGTAACGGGCGCGATCACGTTCTCGCCTTGCAGGGCGCGCAAGCGCTCCAGCAGTGGCAGGTAGGTCTCCAGCGCCGCCTCGGTCAGCCAGTCGGAGCCGTGCGGCCAGCGCCCATGGTTGAGGACCCACGGGAGATGGCTGTGGAGCGCCAGCACGAAATCCATCGACATCAGGCTGCGTCCCCCAGCGCCTTGCGATAGACCGCGAGATATTCGCCGGCCGACTGTTCCCAGCTGAAGTCGCGCGCCATGGCGTGTCGCATCATCCGCATCCACCGGACCGGGTCGGCAAAGCGCGCGAGCGCGCGGAACGCCGCCGACTCGAAGGCCTCGCTGGTGTAGTGGTCAAAGAGAAATCCTGTCTGTTCATCGGTGATGGTATCGGCAAGACCGCCCACCCGCCGCGCCACCGGCAAGGCGCCGTAGCGCTGCGCTCGCATCTGGGTGAGCCCACAGGGCTCGTAGAGCGAGGGCATGAGGAAAAGATCGGCGCCGGCCATGAGCCGGTGCTCCAGGCGGTCGGTGAAGTCGAGCTGCACGCCGACGCGCCCCGGATTGCGGGTGGCAAGATCCACGAGCGCGGTCTCGTACACCCGCTCGCCGCCGCCCAGGAAGACAAACTGCGCATCGGTGTCGAACAGGTTCCCGGCTTCGAGGATGAGGTCGAGACCTTTCTGTGTCACCATGCGGCCGGTCATGCCGAACAGCGGTACCCGCCGCCGCTGCGCCAGTCCGAAGGTGCGCTGCAGCGCCGCCTTGCACCGCCGCTTGCCCTCGAGGTCGTGCGCGTCGTAGGGGCGGGTGATCTGGGTATCGCGGTCGGGCGACCAGACCCGCTGGTCAATGCCGTTGAGGATGCCGCTCAGCCGGCCACCGAGCCAGGAAAAGACGCCGTGCAGGCCGAAGCCGCCGCCCGGCGTGCGCAGCTCGCGCGCCTGGGTGGGACTGACCGTGACGACACGATCAGCGAAGACCAGCCCGCCCTTGAGCACGTTCAGCTGGCCGTACCATTCGAGCTGGTCGACGTTGAAGAGCGACCACGGCAGGCCCAGCGACGGCAGGATGTCGGCAGGGAAATGTCCCTGGTATCCGGGGTTGTGCACTGAGAGCACCACGCTCGCCGGCTCGGCCGGCACTTCGACACCAGGCACGCCGCGGAGGTAGACCGGCGCAAGCGCGGTGTGCCAGTCGTGCACGTGCAGCAGGTGAGGCGGGCGCGCAATCCGGGAGAGCGCACTGACGGCCGCCCGGGCGAAGAAGGCGAAACGGAGGGCGTTGTCAGGATAGTCGGTGCTGTGCTCGCCGTAGATGCCGGGCCGGTTGAAGAATTCCCGGTGCTCGATGAACACCACCCGGGGCCCGCTCTTCCGCTCGGCGGGCCGGAAGAGACGGGCCTCCTCGGTCCTGTCGCCCAGCGTCACCCCGAAGGGAGAGCCGACGGGATGCAGGTCGGGTGCCTCGTCACGCACGGTGCGATAGAGCGGGAGCACCACCGCCACATCGACGCCGGCGGCGTGCTGGAACTCGGCGAGCCCGCGCACGGCCTCACCCAGCCCGCCCGTGCGGGCATACGGCGTATACTCGGCGGTCAGGTGCACGACGGACACGGGCCGGTGGTCCGGGGACAGCAGTGGAGAATCCGACCGCTGCAGTCTCGTGTCCGTGGACGGCATGGTTACACCGTCGGTGGGTCGTTGCCTGCGGAATCGCCCTTCATGGCTGGAACGTAGTAGGAGCAGGTGTAATCCTGTACCATCCGCCTGGCGGTGAATCGCGAACCGGTGAGGCAGATGGCGTAGCGCATCCGTTCCACCCACGCCGCGGGGAGCCCCGAGGCATCGCGCGAGTAGAAGAGCGGCACCACCTGCTCCTCCAGCAGCCGGTAGAGCTGCTCGGCATCCTGCGCATCCACTGCGGTGTTTTCCGTGCCGGGTGAGGCGGCCGGCACGGCCCAGCCGGCCCGGCCGTCATAGCCCTCATGCCACCAGCCGTCGAGCGTGCCAATCTGCGGCACCCCGTTGAGCCCCGCCTTCATGCCGGACGTGCCCGACGCCTCGAGCGGCACCCTCGGCAGGTTCACCCAGAGGTCCACGCCCTGCACCAGCAGGTGCGCCAGGTGCATATCGTATTCTTCCAGGAATGCCACTCGGCCCTCGAAGGCCGGGTCGCGGGTGAACTGGTACACCTTCTGGAGCACGGACTTGCCCGGCTCGTCTGCGGGATGTGCCTTGCCGGCAAAGACAATCTGCATGGGGCGGTCGGTGCTGGTCACCAGCCGCCGCAACCGCTCCACGTCATGGAAGAGCAGGTCAGCGCGCTTGTAGGTGGCAAAGCGCCGGGCGAATCCGATGGTGAGCGCCCCGGGCTCGAGCAGGGTGCCGGCGCCCACGACGTGGGCAGCCTCGCGCCACCGGTCCTTGAAGCGCCAGCGTGCGTCCTCACGGATCATGCCGAAGAGCGTCTCCTTGAGCTCGGTGTGCGCCGCCCAGAGGCGCGCCGGATCCAGTTGAAGCACCTGGCTCCACATGCGGGGGTGGTTGGCGCTGCGGTGCCACCCTGGTCCCAGGATCTCGTCCAGCAGCGACATCACCTGCGGTGCCATCCAGGTGGGCAGGTGCACGCCGTTGGTGATGTGGCCTATCGGGACCTGGTCGGCGGTCCGCTCGGGCCAGAGGTCGTTCCAGATCTGCCGTGAGAGCCGGCCGTGCGTGCGCGAGACGCCATTCACGTGGGCCGAGAGCCGGATGGCAGCCACCGTCATGTGGAAGATGCCAGGCTCGCCCGGGCGCTCGCCGAGGCGGAGCAGCACGTCCCGTGGAATGGAGAGACCATCCCACAATCGGCCGGCACAGGCGTTGACTTCGTCGAACGAGAAGAAATCGTGGCCCGCCGGCACCGGCGTGTGGGTGGTGAAGATGCTGCGTCGCCGGACGGCGCTCACGGCGTCGTCGAGCGAGGCGCCCTCCTGCAGCTGCTCGCGCACCCGCTCCACCATCATGAACGCGGCATGCCCTTCATTGGCGTGCCACGCGCTGGGCTCGATGCCCAGCGCCCGGAGCACGCGCACGCCGCCGACGCCGAGGACCCATTCCTGGCGCAGCCGCTCACTGGGCCCACCGCCGTAGAGCTTGCTGACGAGCGCGCGATCATCGGGATGGTTGGCTTCATAGTCGGTGTCCAGCAGGTAGACCGGCACCCGTCCCACCATGACCTTCCACGCCCCCACGTGCACAACCCGGCCGATGGCCTCTACGGTGGTGAGCCAGGGGTTGCCGTCACCGCCCTTGAGCGGCACCAGCGGGGTCGAGGCGACATCGAAGTTCACGTCACTGCTTTCCTGCCAGCCGTCGAGCCGGAGGTGCTGGTCGAAGTACCCGCGCCGGTAAAACAACCCGATGCCCACCAGCGGCACGCTCAGGTCGGAGGCCGCCTTGCAGTGGTCGCCCGCGAGAACGCCGAGACCGCCGGAGTAGATCGGCACCGAGTTGTGCAGCCCGAACTCAGCGCAGAAGTACGCGATCGGGCCGTGCGGCCCCTCCGGGAACTGCTCCTGGTACCAGCCGTCACCATTAGCCAGCTTCCGCTCGAACCGTTCCATGACCGCGTCGTAGCGCGCGAGATAATCAGCGTCCGCTGCGCGGGTGCGCAGCACCGCGGGGTCGACCCGCCGCAGCAGTTCGAGCGGATTGTGCCGGACCTGGTGCCAGAGCGACTCGTTGAGGCCACGGAAGAGCTCGCGCGCCTCCCGGCTCCAGCTCCAGGCAAGATTCATGGCCAGCTCGGCGAGGCCGGAGAGGCGGGGAGGGAGGTTAGGGAATTGAGGCATGGAGTCAGGGCGAGAGAGTGGCTCGAGTCTCATGTCGCAGGTCGCAGGTCGCGAGCCCGGCGACGTGTGACCTGCGACCTGCGACCATCAGTGTACCAGTTTCTTGTACCGGATCCGGTGCGGCTGATCCGCATTGGCGCCCTTCCGGCGCCGGAGGTCAGCAGCGTACTCCTGGTAGTTCCCCTCGAACCAGACGACTTCAGAGTCGCCCTCGAAGGCCAGGATGTGGGTGGCGATGCGGTCGAGGAACCAGCGGTCGTGGCTGATCACCACGGCGCAGCCGGGGAAGGCGGTGAGCGCGTCCTCGAGGGCGCGCAGTGTGTCCACGTCAAGATCGTTGGTGGGTTCGTCCAGCAGGAGCACGTTGCCCCCGCTCTTGAGCAGCTTGGCGAGGTGCACCCGGTTCCGCTCGCCGCCGGAGAGATCCTTGACCAGCTTTTGCTGGTCGGGACCGCGGAAATTGAAGCCGGCGCAGTAAGCCCGCGCGTTGACCCGCTTCCCGCCGAAATCGAGCTCGTCCTCACCGCCGGAAATTTCCTCGTACACGGTGTGATCACCGTGCAGCGCCTCCCGGCTCTGGTCGACGTAGGCGAGTTTCACGGTACGGCCCACGGTCAGCGTACCCGAGTCGGGTGCTTCCTGTCCCATGATCATCCGGAAGAGCGTGGTCTTGCCGGCGCCATTCGGGCCGATCACGCCCACGATGCCGCCGCGGGGCAGCGCGAAGTTGAGATTCTCGAAGAGCAACCGCTCGCCGAAGCCCTTGGACACATCCTTGGCGAGCACCACTTCATCGCCCAGCCGCTCGGGCACCGGGATCTGGATCTCGGTACTCCCGTCCGACTGCCGCTGCGCGGCTTCCCGCAGCTCCTCATAGCGGGCGATGCGGGCCTTGCCCTTGGCGTGCCGGGCCTTGGGTGCCATGCGGATCCATTCAAGCTCGCGCTCCAGCGTCTTCTGCCGGGCCGACGCCTGCCGCTCCTCGGTGGCGAGGCGCTTTTCCTTCTGCTCCAGCCAGCTGGAGTAGTTGCCTTCCCAGGGAATGCCCTCACCGCGGTGCAGCTCGAGAATCCACTTGGCCACGTTGTCGAGGAAGTAGCGGTCGTGGGTGATGGCGACGACGGTGCCAGGGAAGCGTTCCAGGTGCTTCTCGAGCCACGCCACCGATTCGGCGTCGAGATGGTTGGTGGGCTCGTCGAGCAGCAGGAGCTCGGGCTCCTCGAGTAGAATGCGGCAGAGCGCCACCCGGCGGCGCTCGCCCCCCGAGAGCCTGGTCACGTCGGCGTCGCCGGGTGGCAGGCGGAGCGCGTCCATCGCCATGTCCACCTTGTGGTCGATTTCCCACGCACCGGCGGCGTCGATCCGGTCCTGCACTCGGGCCTGCCGGTCGAGCAGGCGCTGCATTTCGTCGTCGTCCATCGGCTCGGCGAAGCGCGCGGCGATCGCGTTGAATTCGTCGAGCAGTCCGCGCACCTCGGCGAGGCCCTCTTCGACGTTGCCGCGCACATCGCGCGTGGCGTCGAGCACCGGCTCCTGCGGCAGGTAGCCGATCCGGGTGCCCGGCAGGGGTCGCGCGTCGCCCTGAAAGTCGTGATCCACGCCGGCCATGATGCGCAGCAGGGTGGACTTGCCTGCGCCATTGGAGCCGAGGACGCCGATCTTGGCGCCGGGATAGAAGGCGAGATGAATCCCCTTGAGGATCTCCCGCGACGGGGGCACGACCTTGCGGAGGTCGCGCATCGTGAAGATGTATTCGCCAGCCATGGGGCAGAAGATAACGGAGTGGTGCTGTGGCTGCGGAGCGGCGTTGCCCTGGCAACGCAAAGGGCGTCCCAGCGGGGACGCCCTTTCAGCACGCGTGTTGCTCCGACTCAGCTCAGGTGTCTGCTCACCAGCTTGGTCATCTCGAACATCGAGACCTGGTCCTTCTTGAAGATGGGCCGCAGCTTGGCGTCCGCATTGATCATGCGGCGGTTCTTCTTGTCCTGCAGGCCATTCCGCTTGATGTACGCCCAGAGCTTCTTGGTGACC
>DASSOW010000112.1:0-3879 GCA_035700175.1 Gemmatimonadales bacterium
AAGTAAGGGCGGGTCTTAGACCCGCCCTTACGCTCGTACGCACACGAGCCTCCTCTGCTCGAGGGAGCTCAGGTGCGCCGGAACGTCTCGTTCAGCGTAATGGTCACGGTGCTGCCGACCGGCAGGACCACGTCGCGGTCCTTGGTCTCGACCGCCCGCTGGGCACCCACGGCCCCGCCAATCACACCACCGATCACGGCGCCCTTGCCGCTGCCGCCGAGGACCCGGCCCACGACCGCGCCTGCCGCCGCACCCGCGCCAACCTTGGCCGCGTCATTGGCATCCACCTTCCGGCCCTCGAGATGCGTATCCAGCCCGGAGACGCCGCCCGAGAGGTCATAGTCGGTGCCATTGATGGACACGCTGGTGGCCGCGAGGGTCAGCGTGCCAGTGTTGTCGCTCTTGCTGTCCGATGGCTTGATGGCCGTGATCCGGAGCGTCACCTGTGAGCCCGCGGGAATCACCACCCGGCCGGAGCCGTCCTTCACGTCGTTGGCGACCTTGGCGGTCACCGTCTCGCCCACCTTGTTGGTGGCCGAGCTGACGGGGCTGGAAGTGCTGGCGGCGAATGCCTCACCAGCGGCCAGCGAGCGCGACGTGGACGGCTTGGGTGTCGCCGGCGCCTCGGCAGCCGGCTTGGGCTTTGGCGACGGAGGAGTGTTGGGCTTGGTGGAGCTGGTGGCCGGGGCGGACGGGGCAACGGCGGTGTCCGACGGCTGGTCATTCAGCGCCGCCGACGTGTCCACCGGTGCCATCTGCAGGTCCCGGTTCAGGCTGTCCGCGACCGCAGTGTCGTTGCGGTCCCCGCCGGAGCACGCCGCGATGGCGACGGCCCCGATCAATGCCAGCATGGTTCTCGACATCCATTCCTCCTGACGTGTGTTGGCTTGCCTGACACGGTGATTCATTGGACATTGCGGGCACGATGCGTGCCCTCCGTGCTCTCGTTCCCTATCTCCGGCAATACCGCGCGATCTACGCCTGGGGCCTCCTGCTGGTGGTGCTGTCCAACCTGTTCAGCACTCTCGGCCCGCACTTCCTGCAACGGGGCATCGACGTCCTCACGCGCGGCGGACCCTTCTCAAATGTACAATCGGCGGCCCTGCTCCTGCTGGCCGTAGCTGCCGTCGGCGGACTGGCGCGGTATGGCATGCGCGAGCTGCTCAACAGCAGCAGCCGGAAGGTGGAGTATGACCTGCGCAACCGGCTCTACGCCTATTTACAGGGTCAATCCGCCGAATTCTATGACCGGTACCCGACCGGCGATGTGATGGCGCGCACAACCAACGACCTGCTCGCCGTGCGCATGGTGGCCGGGCCGGCGCTCATGTACCTGGCGGACACCGTCATACGGTCCTTGATCGTGGTCCCGGTAATGGTCCACATCAGCGCGCTCCTGAGCCTGCTGGCACTGGTGCCATTGGCTGCACTCCCGGTCGTCATGTCGCGTTTCGGCCGCGCCATCCACAGACGCAGCGAGACGATCCAGGCCCAGTTCTCCGACCTGACCACCCACGCGCACGAGAACCTTTCGGGCGTCCGTATCGTGCGCGCCTACCGGCAGGAAGCCGCGGAGGCTCGCCACTTCCGCGCCCTGAACGAGGAGTACACCCAGCGGAACCTCTCGCTCGCGCGAATCCAGGGCATGTTCCATCCCCTGCTTGCGATGCTGGGCGGGCTCGGCATGGTGGCCCTGCTCTACATGGGTGGACGGCTGGTGATTACGGGCGTCGTGTCGGTGGGCGAGTTCGTCGCCTTCGGCGTCTATCTCGCCATGCTTATCTGGCCCATGATCGCGCTGGGGTGGGTCGTGAACCTGGTGCAGCGGGGCGCGGCGTCCATGGGCCGAATCAATGCCCTGATGGGCGAACCGGTGGCCATCGCTTCTCCAGCGCGGCCGGTCCCGCTGCCCAAGGCCACGGCCGGCCGCCGGGTGACGTTTGATGGGGTGTGGTTCCGGTACCCGGCGGCACCGGACCGCGGGTGGATCCTGCAGGATATCACCTTTGAGCTGCCGCCGGGCGGATCGCTGGCCATCGTCGGGGCAACCGGCGCGGGCAAGAGCACGCTCGCCGAGTTGCTGGTGCGCATCTACGACGCCGATCGGGGTCGCATCACGCTGGATGGTGTAGATGTGCGAGCGCTCGCCCTCGAGGAGCTGCGACGCAATATCGGCTTCGTGCCGCAGGAGACGTTTCTCTTCAGCGACACCATTCGCAACAACATCCTGCTGGGCGCACCGGATGACGGGCGACTGGAGCGGGCGGCGGAGGTGGCACAGCTGAGCGAAGCGCTGCCGCTCCTGCCGGAGGGCTACGACACCATGCTGGGTGAGCGGGGCGTGAACCTCTCCGGCGGTCAGAAGCAGCGCGCGGCGATTGCGAGGGCGCTAGCCCAGAATCCGCCAGTGTTCGTGCTGGACGACGCACTGAGCGCGGTCGACGCGCATACGGAAGCGCGGATCCTGCAGGGACTGCGGGGTGCCCTGGAGCGCCGCACCAGCATCGTCATCTCGCACCGCCTGGCGGCGGTGCGAGGCGCGGACCTCATCCTGGTGCTTGACGACGGCCGGATCGTGGAGCGCGGCACGCATGGCGAGCTGATGCAGCTGGGCGGGCGCTACTGGGAGCTGCTCCGGCGCCAGGAGCTGGAGACGGAACTGGAAGAGGCGGTGTAGAGCTATGAGCCATGAGCTACGAGCTATGAGCGGTATCTTCGCAGCTCGCAGCTCACAGCTCACTCCGGCACCGGCTGCACCGGCGTGTAGAGCCCGTACTTCAGGCTGCTCGACCGGTCCCACATCTCATCCCAGCAGTACACCTGGCCGTCCTCGAGCTGCAGGCAGGTGTTGGAATTGAGGGCAAAGAAGGCCACCGGCAGGCCAGCCAATCCACTGATGTCCGTGCTTCCGGGTATCGCGGCATCGAACCCAGGTCCCTGCCACGCCACCACCCCATTTCCCGTGAGCGCGATGACATAAATTTCGTCTGCTGCGAGCTGGCTTACTCCCGAGGTTGCCAGCGCGGGCTCCAGTACGGCCGACGGCCCGGTCGCGTCATCCACCCAGTCCTTGCCCCAGCACCAGACGTCTCCGTTCGCGGTCAATCCGCACGCGAAGCCGTCTCCAACGACCAAGTCCTGGAAGTGCAGGCCGCCACCCACGGAAACCGGCGTCGTCGAAGCGTTTGTTGTGCCGTCACCGAGGGGGGCTGGTCCCCAGCACACTGCTGTACTGTCAGCACGCAATCCGCAGGCGTACATCTGGCCAGCCGAGCTGAGCCCGCTGTGCATCAGCGTCAGCCCTGACGACCCCGGTACAGGTGCGGGCGGCGACGCACTGCCCCAGCACCACGCGGTAGAGTCTGAGGCCGCGAGTGCACAGTAGCGAAGGCTGCCGGTGTGCGCGCGCGTAATGAACCGGACGGCCGGCAAGCCCGGCACCGTGGCCAGCGCCGGATTGTCTGCGTCGGCGCACCACGTGGTGCCGTGCACGTCGAGGGCACACAGGGAATTGTCGCTCACGGCCAAGTCAATCAATCCGTGCGAATCATCGAGCAATCCCGGGCTCGTGGTCGTGTCGTAACCAAACGGGTCGGGCCGGTCGGAGGCCGGAGGGGAGTGGACCCAGGAATCGTTGCCCCAGCACCAGAGCGCACCGGTGACCAGCCCGCAACCCAGCCCATACCCGGCATCCACCCGATCGGCCTGGAAGGCTCGTCCAACGGTCTGGAGAGACGCCGCCAACCCACCGCCGCTTACCCGCAGTTCGTTGATGCCCGGTGCAGGACCAAGGGTCCACAGTGCTGATGCTATGCCGTCGACGTTGGTGGTCTCGTCAAGTGGCATTACGGTGCCGCCGCCTTTCGAGACTGACCACTG
>DASSOW010000113.1:0-5156 GCA_035700175.1 Gemmatimonadales bacterium
GTGGTCGCGGGTCACAGCATAACCTGCCCGCCCGGCTGTCCCGCTCGCCCTGCCCGTCCTGTCCAGAGGCGCCGATCGGAATCGAACCGATGAATGGAGGTTTTGCAGACCTCTGCCTTACCACTTGGCTACGGCGCCGGGAGCCTAAGGATAGCAAGCCAGCCGACGGGCGCAAAGGCGCTCCTGTGCATCACCCCGGCCGCATTGCTCGCGCTGCTCGCAGCGCCTGTCCCACCACTGCTGGCACCAGCGCAAGCACCACCACCATGACCCAGGCGGTGCCGTCGAGCCCAACCACTTTCAGCAGGTCGCGAAGTGGCGACCAGAAGCCCACGAGCAACTGCAATCCCATCGCAAGGAGCGCCGACCCCAGCGCAAAGGGGTTGGCGATGACGCGCCGCCACGCCACGACTGGCCGATCGCTCCGCGCATTGCCCAGGTGACCGATCTGGCTGAAGGCCAGCGTCATGAACGCCATTGCTGTCGCCATGGCCGCGTCACGGTGCCGCAGGCCCCAGGCAAAGGCGGCGAGCGTCACCACCGCAATCAGGCTCGCATAACCAACCACGAATCCCTGCCGATCGCGCGGCAGGATGCCGGCGTCCGCACTCACTGGCTGGCGCCGCATGATCCCCGGCTCGGCCGGCTCCACCGCGAGTGCCAGTGCCGGGAAGGTGTCGGTGAGCAGGTTGAGCCACAGGATCTGCAGGGGCGCCAGTACTCCGGGGTGCCCCGCCACTCCGGCGCCCAGGAGCACCATGATCTCGGCCAGGTTGCAGCTGAAAAGGTACGCCACGAACTTGCGCACGTTGTCGAAGATGACCCGGCCTTCGCGGACGACCACCCCGATGGTGGCAAAGCGATCATCCTCGAGTATCACGTCGGCCGCTTCCTTGGCCATGTCGGTGCCGCGCCGTCCCATCGCCACACCAATGTCGGCCTGGCGCAGCGCAGCGGCGTCATTCACGCCGTCGCCGAGCATGGCAACGACCTCGCCCCGGCGCTGAAGCGCGGCGACAATCCGCAACTTGGCCTCCGGACTCGTGCGGCCGAACACCGTGACGCCCGGGGCCATTTTCTCCAGCGCGACGTCATCCATGGCGTCAACTTCGGCACCATCGAGCACGAGACCGCCGTCGTCCAGCATGCCGAGTTCCCTGGCCACCCTGGCTGCGGTGTCGCGCTGGTCCCCGGTGATCATCACGGTGCGAATGCCGGCTTCCCGGAAGGTGCGGATCGTCGTGGCGACGCCGCTCGCCGGTGGATCGCTCAGCCCCGCAAACGCCACCCAGGTCAGGCCATGCAGGACGTCTTCATGGGCCCGCGTCACCGTGCTCGTTGCCAGGGCGAGGACCCGCAGCCCCCGCCGTGCAAGGTCCCGGTTCATGCCCATCAGCTGCTCGCGCTCCTCGGGCCCCATCATGCGGGAGCCGTCGGCCGTGGCGATGCGGTTGGACCGCTCGAGGATCGCGCCCGGTGAGCCCTTCACGAACGCGGTGAGGCCGGTATCGCTCTCGTGAAAGGCTGCCGTCAGCATGCGCTCACTCGAAAACGGCAGCTGGCCCGCCAGGGGCCATGTTTCGAGCAGGTCGCGCCGCTCCAGCCCTGCCTGCCTCGCCACGACCAGGAGCGCCACATCGGTCGAGTCACCAGGCGCCTCCACCGCCCCTCCTCGTTCCGACAACACCGAGGCGTTGGCGAGCGCGCCTACGCGGAGTGCGAGTGCCAGCGCGGGGAGTTCGGCCGGGTCCACAGGTTGACCATCCACCAGAAAACGGCTGGATGGCTGTTCGCCCGCCTCGGCCACGGCGATTTCATGATCGGCCGTGCGAATGACCGTGGCCGTCATGCGACCAGTTGTCAGCGTGCCCGTCTTGTCGGCGCAGATCACCGAGGCGGAGCCCAGCGTCTCCACCACCGGGAGGTGGCGAACCAGGGCGTGGCGGCGTGCCATGCGCCGCACCCCGATGGCCATGGCAATGGTGGCGACGACGGGAAGGCCCTCAGGGACGGCGGCAACGGCGAGCGCAATGGCGGCCTGTGCCACCTGGGCGAGCGGCATGCCCTGCAGCGCACCGAGCGCGGCGACCAGGAGCGCCGCGATGATAGAGGCGAGCGCCAGGCGATGCCCGAGCACGGTCAGCCGCCGCTCCATCGGCGTGCGCTGCTTGGTGACTGACTCGGTCAGGCGCCCGATCCGCCCCACCTCGGTCCGCATGCCAGTGGCCACCACGACGCCGCTGCCAGCACCCGTGACTATGCCGGTGGCCATGTAGACCATGTTGCTGCGGTCGGCAACGGGAGTTTCCGGAGGCAGCGCATCACCGGCTCGCTTCCCCACTGGCTCCGGCTCGCCCGTGAGCGGAGCCTCCACGGTCTGGAGCTCCGCCGCATCCAGCAGGCGTGCGTCAGCCGGCACCGCCTGCCCTGCTTCCAGCGCGATCACGTCGCCCGGCACCAGTTCGCTCGCGTTGACCAGCTGCGTATGGCCGGCTCGGATCACGCGCGCCTGGCGCACCTCAAGCGCGAGCAGCGCCTCCATGGCCCGATGCGCGCGGATTTCGGTGCCGAAGCCGATCGCGATGTTGAGCACTATTACGCAACCGATGGCGATCGCATCCCCCGCGTCACCGGCAAGCGCAGCGGCTGACCCGGCCAAGGCAAGCAGCAGCATCAGGATGTTGCGAAATTGGCGCAGCAGTACGGCCCAGGCACTCACCGGCCGCACGACCCGAAAGATGTTCGGGCCCATCTGGATGAGCCGGGATGCCGCCTCGGCCTGGCTCAGTCCCTCGGGCCTGGTGCGGAGGCGCGAGAGAACTTCCGGTTGGGCAAGCGCGTGCCACGCCCCCGGCCGTGTTTCGCTCGTGCCGGGGGCGGGATGGACGCCCATACGGAGGTCAGATGGCTGCTTCCGCCAGCGGCGTGACGACGAGGTCGTTCTCCACCGAAGTCACTCCCGGGGCATTCCACGCTGCGCGCTCGGCGTCGCGCTTCTCAGCCACGGACCGGACGGACCCGCCCAAAATTGCCTTCTTTCCCTTCAGCTCCACGGTGACGTGATCCGCGTCCAGTGCGGCATGGCGCGTCAAGGTGTTCCGGATCCGCTGCTTGATGTCGCCCTGCGCCGGACGAATGCTGAGCGTCACCAGGTTGGCCACGCCCTTCACGCCGGTCAGGTACCGCACGGCCTTTTCAGCTGCTTCCCGCTGGAAGAAGTACTCCACCTCCCCTTCCAGTGTGATCCAGCCGTTGGCCACCTTGACCTGCACCTTGTCCTCAGGCACCTGCACACTCCAGTGCAGTGCGTCCACCGCCGCGTGCGCAAGCTCGGAATCCGACCGCTCGAATGCATTTGGCAACTTGACGCTCAGCTCGTTGGCCACGGCTCGTGCGCCCTTGACCCGCATCGCCGCGCGCTCGGCACTCAAACGCTGGGCGTAGCTGTCCACCACGCCTGCGATGGTCACGACACCACCCTTGACGGAGACTGCGATGTCTTCGTCGCGAATGCTCGGATCCCACTGCAGTTCCGCCTGGACGCTGGTGCGCAATTCCTTGTCGCTTACCATGATCTCACCCTCCCCCTGAATCGTCAGGCCGCGTGCGCCGGGCAGGCACCGCGCGCGCCCGGCAGCTTCAATATTCTGTCACGCCGACCGTGAAGCGGCCGTGAACGGCAAGTGAGAGAGTTGTTAGTGCATCTCGGTCGCCTTCTACGTGCCAACATGAAACCAGCGGGAGGCTATCCGCGTACGGCGCACGGTCCTGTTGCCCTGTCTCGTTCGGGAGATCTGTTCATGCGCCGTCTGGTCCGATTCCTTTTGACGACGAGCATTCTACTCGCAGTGGCCATCACGGTACTCACGGTTCGCACGCCTGCCCGCGCGCGCGCATGGCTCGCCGAGTATGACAGCACCAGGCACTACCTCGCCTCGGCGGATGCCAACTTCGACTGGGTCGTGGCCAGGAGAAAAATCGACTTGCCCACCCTGGACTCAACCACTCGCGAGCGGGTGGCGCACTCCTGGACATCGCTCAGTGCGGCGTGGACGGTTCGCGGCTTTGTTCGCCGCTTTGATGATGGCCACACGCGAGCCCGCATCCGCCCCGCGCTCTGGTGGCAGGGCGCGCGAGCCACGACGGGAGGTCCGACAGCCGTCAGTGCCATCGCGCCTTCCGAGCCAGAATCCCCGCCTGCAGCTCCTGTCCTGCACGCCAGCATGTCCGCCGCCGAGGCATGCCGCACCGCGGGACTCGACATCAGCGCGCGGCCCGATGGCTGGTCGCTTCCCTTCCCAGATGCGGCTGGCGCGGTGCTGGTCCCGGACGCTGAATTTCCCGCTGTCATCCTTCCGCTCGAGGGCGGGCGCAAGGTCGCCATTCTCCGTGTGGCCAACTTCGGACACGAGCATTTCGGGCCCAGCTGCGAGCGGGCGTGGGCGGCGTATCGCACCTCGCTGCCCGTGCCCTGCCCCGGCGACTGCGTCTCCCGGCTCGAGGCGGCCGTCATGCGGGAAGCTGGTGAGCGCGCGGCCTATCTGGCGCGCGAGCTCCAGCGCCGTGGGGCCGATGCCGTGGTCGTGGACCTCACCGGGAATGGCGGCGGTTCCGAAATGGCCGATGCCATGGCGCGGGCGCTCACCGCGACCCCGCTGCATCTGGCGTCCGGAGGCTTCATTCGCCACGCGTTGCACGTGAACTATCTGGGCGAAATGCGCGACGCCATCGAGAGCGACCGCGCGCGCGCCACACCTTCCCAGCGCGTCCTGATCGCGCAGGCCGAAGCTCGGCTCGATTCGCTCCGCGCCGAGGCTCAGCAAGCGTGTGATCGCGACATGGTGTGGGATGGTCGTCAACCTGCGTGTTCGAGCGTCGTGCTGGCTGCCCCGCTCGCCAGCTACCTGCCACCCGGCACGCTGGACGGCCTGGAGAACGGCTGGGTAATCTGGCCCGCATCATGGCATGGTGCCACGGAAGGGATCTACACCGGGCCGCTCCTGATCCTGCAGGACCATCGCTCCGCTTCGGCGTCCGAGGAATTCGCCGCTCGGCTGCGGGACAACAACGCCGCGACGATTGTCGGGAGCCGGAGCTATGGCGCCGGCTGCGGCTACAGCAATGGCGGCACGTCGCTCAAGCTGCGCGCCCTGGGC
>DASSOW010000114.1:0-4703 GCA_035700175.1 Gemmatimonadales bacterium
AACGATGCTGTTGGCGATCGGGAAATTTCGCAGCACCGTGTCGCCCGGCGACAAGTGGCCCTTGTCATCTATGTCAAAGGCCACGCCGGTGATGCCGGAGCCTTCACTTCCTGTCACCAGCAGCACGAAGCGGCCGGTGCCGGGAATGACCACCGGCGCAAACGTGGTCGATGCCGAGACCGAATCGGTGGGATTCCCTGCGCGATCGGTGATGGTGAGGCTGTGTATGCTGGGTAGCACACTGCCAGCAAGCAACAGCCATCGCCCATCGCCCGACGGCAGGGCGGCAAGACCGGGGCCTTGCCGGACCGGCAATCGCATGCTGTCCACCGGCGTGCCGTCTCGCGTGAGTACTCGTCGCACCCACCAGGTGGAATCCTGCAGGTCTCCGCTGCTTACCAGCGTGGTGTCGTTGTTCGCCGCGAAGTTGGCGATGCAGCAGCCGAGGAAGGTTGGGTCGCCGCCCAGGGTGGACACGGAATACGCGCCCCAGCGCACCACGCTCGCCGACGCGTGCACCAGCAGGTAGCGGCCATCAGCACTGAATTGTGTGCCCCAGACATTCGTGAGCCCCTTGATCAGCGCGAGCTTCTCGCCGCCGCCCACATCCTGGATCGTGACATCAAACAGGCATCGGGCCATGCTGTCGCAGCGCCGTGAGGCAAAGGCCATTCGCCGGCCATCCGCTGACAGGGACGGTGCGCTGGCATTTCCGGTGAAGGTGAGCTGGACGTCGTCGGGCATCACGGCCGGCGGCGCGACATGCGGCCGGTTGAACCACACAGCGCCGGCCACCAGCGCGACTCCGGCCGCACCCGCGATCCAGGCGAGTGCAGCTGGCCTGCGCTGCGCGACCGGTGCCGCGGCCACCGAGGTGACAAGGCCAGTGGCAGCGAGCGGTTCCAGCTGGTGGAGAATCTCGTCCGCACTCTGCCAGCGATCAGCGGGTCGCTTCTCGAGGCAGCGCATGACCACCGCCTCGAGCTGGGGCGGCACCCCCGGCCGGTAGCGCGACAGGGGCTCGGCCCTGCTGATGACATGGGCGGCGAGCAGCTGCTGCGCGGACTCACTGACAAACGGTGGGCGGCCGCTCAGCAGCTCGTATGCCACCGCACCAAAGGCATAGATGTCGGCCCGATGGTCCACATGCGGATCTGCAGTCGCCTGCTCAGGCGCCATGTAGACCGGCGTCCCCAGTGTCATCCCGGCCGACGTGAGCGTGTCGTGGCGCGTGGCCTCGGTCACCGCCTTGGCGATGCCGAAGTCGAGCACCAGCGCGTGCCGACCCGCCAGCATGATGTTTTCGGGCTTGATATCGCGATGCACCACACCGCGCGCCTGCGCATGCGCCAGCGCGTCGGCGACCTCCATGAGGAGGCGCACTGCTTCGGGAATCGGCAGCTCGCCCTCGCGGTCGAGCCGCTGGCGCAGCGACTGCCCGTCGATGCGCGGCATGACATAGTAGAGGAGGGATGGCCCGGCCAGACCCGAGTCAAACAGCGGTACAATGTTCGGATGCTGCAGGCTGGCCGCGATGTGAATTTCGCGCAGGAAGCGATCAGCGCCAATGACCGAGCCGAGTTCCGGACGAAAGACCTTGATGGCGACATCCCGGCCGTGGCGCAGGTCCAGCGCCGCATACACCACGGCCATCCCACCAGCGCCGAGCTCGCGCCCGATGGTATACCGATCAGCCAGGGCCTCGGCGAGGCCGGGAGGGATGGGCATGGAAGACTGGAATATAGGGCGTAGGACGCGGGGCGTGGCTCTACCTTCTACCGCCGAATCCTGCCCATCCTGCCGTACTCCTAGAGCGCCCCTCCACCCCCTGCCACCGACACCGCCGCCTCGCCCTTGCGGCGCGCGAAGCTGTGGCGGTCGGAGGGGACGAACTCACGCTGGCCAGCTTCCCAACGGTAATGCTGGATCTCGACGCTGGTGGGCTTGATGGTCACGACGTTGAAGACGCTGGGGCGGCCGCCGCGCGTGCGCGAGGTATGGGTCCCCGCGGTGCTGATGGCCACGACGTTCCCCACCTGCCCCGCGCCTTCCTGATGGTCGTGCCCGCACAAGACCACGTCCGCACCGGTCTCGGCGATTCGCCGCTGGGCATCGCTGTAGTGGGCGAGCCCCATCCGCTCCGAGATGCCACCGCGCAGCACATTGTGGTGCATCACGAGCACGCGGGCCACGCCGGCGGGCGCCTGCGCAAAGATGGCCTTCACGCGAGTGGTTTCCGACCTGGGCAGATGGCCCTTCACCGCGAGGTCCCGCAGGTTCCAGGTCATGGACCCGGGAGCCACGCCCCAGGCCGTGAGCGCCCCGGCGATCACTGCCCCGGGAATTTCGAGCGTCGGCGTGAGGTTCTGCCCAAACCAGCGCCGGTACTTGGTGTACAGGCGCTCCGTCCCCAGCAAGTGCATCGGGCTCTTCCACCACTGCACGTCATGGTTGCCGGGCACTACGAGCGTTGGGGCCGTTTCGCTCATGCGCTTGAGCAGCGCATGGGCCGCCTGGAATTCCCCGTGGCGTGCGCGCTGGGAGAGATCTCCCGAGAGCACCACCGCATCGGGCTTGAGCTCCGCCGTCACCCCCTCGATCGCTTCCAGCTGATCGAGCTGGGCGTCCACCCCATAGTGGACGTCGGAGAGATGGAGCAGCGTAACCGTCACCAGACGGCTCGCACCCGGTAGGTGAGCGCCGCCTCTCCCCTGGCGGGCACCTTCACGCTGAAGCGCGTCGCCGTCGAGGAGACCTTCTCCGCCGGCACTGAGCTCGAGACAATGGACCACTCTCCCGCGCGCCGTTCCTCGACGACGACCGTCACGGCGGAATCGGTCGCGTTGCTGATCGTGACGCGATAGTCGGCAGTGGCCGTAGTGCGCCAGGTTCCCCGCGTACTATCCCGCCGAGTGGTGTACGAGGTCTGCACCCGCTTGGCCGTGAGGTCGAATGCGGTGCCGGCGTCGAGACGGAGATCCTCGCCTGCCGGCGTGTGATCCACCCCTGCTTCACCGACCAGCTGGAGCTGGCCCGCGTCATCCGCCTGATAGACCCGCGCCACCCCTGCCGGCAGCGGCGTCTCGCCAAACGGCGTCTTCCGCTCGCGCTTGAGGGTGTAGGTGATACTGACCGGCACGTCGCCCTCGTCACCGGTCTGCGGGAGGTAACCCCAGTAGGGCACTGAGCCACGCACCAGATACATCTTTTCATATGGCGCGGTGACCGGCGTAAAGAGCGACGCCAGCGTCGTCTGGCCCGGCTTGAGCGTCTGCTTCCCCGTCAAGGTGTAGAGATGGAACTCGCCCACCCGCTGCTCCACAGCGCCAGCCGACTCCTGGGCCTTGGCCATGGCCATGTCACGTCCGGCGTACAGGGGACGCGGCGGCTGCGGCCCGGCACTGCCCACATCCCCCGCCAGCAGCTGGACATCGGCATCCTGGACCGCGAGCGCGTCGGAGCTGAGCGCCGCCGTTCCGGAGATGCGCGCCGTCGAGCCCGTCACCCCGGTGGAAACCGGGGCCAGGATCACCGCATAGCCGGCACTCCAGCGTGCCCCGCTCGTGAAATAACCGAGCCGAAGCCGGTCAAGCGCGGACTTGCTCGAAAGATCGAGCGCCAGTGACGGCTCACCGCCCGCGAGTTCAGCAGGATAGAGCGCGTGGCCTGGCATGTTGAACGTGATTGAGCCATCGGGCAGCTTGAGCCGGAGTGGATCGACACTCAGCACGGTGGCACGGATGGTGTCGGGCACCGCTCCCGCGCCCGACGGGCGCGTCGTCACGAAGCGGATCTCCCTGCCGACCGCCCGGCGCATCACGTCACCTTCCGAGAGCATGCCCTCGAATACGGCGTGGGTGATGCTCACGCCCGGATCCAGCGCAAGGACCGAAGCGGGGTCAGCCGCCCCGATGTTCACCGATGCGCGCGACGTGCCGCCAGCCACCTTCACGTCGAAGGACTGTCGCATGAGCACGCGGCCGTCGTTGTAAATGGTGAGGCTCTGCTGGGCGGAGAGTGGCGCAGCGCTCGCGAGCACAAGGGCAGCGAGCAGGGGTCGGGTTCGGGACATGAGGACCTCGGGGGGTTTCAGTCGGGCAGGTGCCGCATCAGCGCACCGTACGCGACCTTGCGGGTAACGAAATAGATGATGATGGCGCCGACGGCAAGCCAGAGCCGGCCGGTCCGGGACGGCGCTGCACGGGTCACGACATAGAGCGTAAAGCCCGCGGTCAGCGCGAGGGAGATGAGCCTGGCGTAGCGACTTGCACGGATGGAGCGCTGGCGGAGGCAATTGGGGCACAGATCACCGATCTGGATGCCCTTCACGAACGTCCCGCAGCGGGCGCAGGGAACCTCAGCGAAGCCGCTGGGCAACTGCACGGCCGAACTCCTTCGTCGTGGCGGTGCCGCCGAGATCGCGGGTGCGGATATTATCGGCGACGATCGTCTGTTCGACGGCGGCGCGGAGGCGACCTGCCCGTTCCGTCTCGCCCAGATGGTCCAGCATCATGGCGCCGGCCAGCATGAGCGCCGCGGGATTGGCCACGCCCTTCCCCGCGATGTCGGGCGCGCTGCCGTGCACCGCCTCGAAGATGGCCGCGTTCTTCCCGATGTTGGCGCCGGGTGCGAGGCCCAGGCCGCCCGCGAGCCCCGAGATCAGGTCGCTCAGGATGTCGCCAAACATGTTGGTGGTGACGATC
>DASSOW010000115.1:0-9536 GCA_035700175.1 Gemmatimonadales bacterium
GAGCTCGTCCTCGACATCATGCACCTGGCCCTGCAGCTGCGCCTGCTGCCGCTGGAGCCGTTCGCGCTCGGCCTTGATCTCGGCCAGCCGCTGCCGGCTCTCCTGCAGCTCCCTGGCGGACTGCGCCCGTGCCACCGGCGCGGCGGCGACGCTGAGCAGGAGGAGCACCACGAGCCCCACAAGCCGCTTCACGCGCCGCGACGCTCCGTGCGGCCATCAACCAGGCGCAGGTGACGGCCCACGCTCACGAGACTGGCCAGCAGGCCCAGCAACACGCCGAACACCAGAATCAGCAGCATGTGAAATGGGGTGAAGAACATCAGCCCCGACAGGGCAGGGGCGCTTCGAGCGAACACGGCAAAGCCGGCATAGCAGAGCACGATGGCGAGCACGCCGCCAAGCAATCCCTTGAGCGCGCCCTCCAGGATGAACGGTCCGCGGATGAACCAGTTGGTGGCACCGACCAGGCGCATGATCCGGATCTCCCGGGCCCGCTGCAGCATTGTCATGCGGGTCGTCACGCCGATGATGACCATGGCCACCACGGCAAAGACGCTGCCGATGCTGAGGCCGAGCAGTCCCGCCAGATTCCGGATGTGATCGAGTCGCTGCACCCAGTCCCGCCCGAACCGGACATCCTCCACGAACGGAAAGCTGCGAAGCCGCTCCGCCACCAGTTCGGCGTGGCTGGCATCGCGGAACCCTTCCTTGAGGCGGATCTCGAGCGAGGCGGGCAGGGGATTGGTCTGCAGGTCGCGGTAGGCATCCTGGAACTCCACCAGCTCGCGCCGGGCCCGCGCCAGCGCCTGGTCCTCGCTCACGTAGTCCACCGTCTGCACTTCGGGGAAGGTGGCGACATCCTGGGCCGCGACCGTGATGGTCTCGGGAGGCGTGCCCCGGAGCACGAACGCCACCACTTCCACCCGCGCCTCCAGCCCGCGCAAGGCCTGCCGCAGGTTGAGGGCAATGAGTCCGAAGAGTCCCACGGTGAAGAGCGAGAAGGCAATGGTGGTAACCGACAGCGCCGAGAGAAGCGGGAGGCGGCGGAACGGCAGCAGGGTCTCGCGAGCGAGGAGCCTCACGTGCCCATCTCCCCGCCATCTACTGCGGAGTCGTGGATGACGGCGCCGTCCCGCATCTCGATGATCCGGTACGCGGCGCGTCGCACCAGCGACATGTCATGGGTCGCCATCACCACTACGGTGCCGGCGGCGTTGATGTCGCGGAGCAGCTGGAAGACGCCCAGGGTAGCACGGTCGTCGAGGTTCCCGGTGGGTTCGTCGGCCAGGATGATGGCCGGGTCGTTCACCAGCGCCCGGGCGATCGCCACCCGCTGCTGCTCGCCGCCCGACAGCTCCCGTGGATAGGCGCTCGCCTTGGCGGCGAGCCCGACCTGGGTGAGCACCCGGGTGACCCGGGCTGGGATGGTATCGGAGGCGGCGCCCGTCACTTCCAGCGCGAAGGCGATGTTTTCGAACGCGGTCCGGTCTTCCAGCAGGCGGAAATCCTGGAACACGATGCCGAGACGCCGGCGGAGGCGCGGGATCTCGTCGGCCTTGAGCGCATGGAGCAGGTGCCCGCCGACGCGCACTTCGCCCGAGGTGGGACGCAGCTCGGCGTACAGCATCTTGAGCAGGGTCGACTTTCCCGCGCCGGAATGGCCGGTGAGAAACACGAACTGTCCCTTGGGAACGTGGAAGGACACGTCCTTGAGGGCCAGCGTGCCGTTGGGGAAGGTCTTGATGACGTGCTGGAGACGAATCACGATGGGATAATAACAAGGGCGTGGGGCGTGGGGCATGGGGCTTGAGGCCTCACGCCCCACGCCTCACGCCCTACTTTCCCAGTGCCTGCTCCAGATCCGCGATGATATCGTCTGCGTCCTCGATGCCGCAGGAGAGGCGGACGAAGCCATCGGGAATCCCAATCTCGGCGCGGGCGCTCGCCGACATGGCCTTGTGGGAAGTGAGGCGAGGCTCGGAGATAAGACTCTCGACGCCTGCCAGGCTGGGCGCGTGGGCCACCAGCTTGAGCCGGCGGAGGAATTTCTCGGTGCCCCGCACCCCGCCCTTGATCTCGAGCCCCACCATGCCGCCAAACCCGTCCAGCGTTTCCTTGGCGATAGCGTGATCGGGATGCGACGCCAGTCCGGGATAGTGCACCTTCACTACCTTCGCATGCTTCTCGGCCCAGCGCGCCACCTCCATGCCGTTCGCGTTGTGCCGCTCCATGCGCACCGCCAGTGTGCGCAGGCCGCGCTCCACCAGCCACGCTGCATGCGGATCGATGGCCTGGCCCCAGAGCCGCATGAGCCGGGTCATTTCGTCGATGAACGAGCTGGTGCCCGCTACGGCCCCTGCGATGACGTCACTATGGCCGTTGAGGTACTTGGTGGCACTGGAGATGACGACATCCGCCCCATGCTCGATGGGACGGAAGTTGATGGGGCTCGCAAAGGTCGCATCCACCAGCAGGGCCAAGCCGTGCTCCCGCGCCGCCTGCGCCACCGCGTCCACGTCCAGCACGCGCATGGTGGGATTGGTGGGTGTCTCGACGAAGATGGCGCGGGTGTGCTTCTTCATGGAGCGGCGCCAGTTGCGAGGCTGGTCCGGCTCCACGTAGGTGACATCGATCCCGAACCGCCCGAACTCTTCGTCGAACAGCTTGCGGGTGCCGCCGTAGATCCAGGCGCTGGAAATCAGGTGATCGCCGGGCCGAAGCACCGCAAGGTGCGCCAGCGCCGTGGCGCCCATGCCGCTCGCCACGAAGAGCGCGTCATCCGCGCCTTCCAGCAGCGCGTACTTCCGCGCCAGGCTCACCTGGTTCGGGTTGTTGCCGTAGCGGGTGTAGAGGACTTCCTCGTCGCTGCCCACCGGACTGGCAAAGGTGGAGCTCTGGACAATGGCGGGAACGACCGGTGCCCAGTCGGCGTGCCGGGCGGCGGCGCCGTGCACCGCCGTGCTGGAAAGGCCGAGCCGCCGGCGCGTCATCGGAGCGGCAAGGGATAGAAGGCGCCATGCTCGGCGCGCGCCAGCCGCCGGGTGGCCAGCGTGGAGAGCGCGCGCTGCGCACGATCAAAGGGCCAGTTAAGGTCCGCGGCGAGAAGCTCCGCCGTGGTCGGCCCCATGTCCACCACCGAGCTGAAGGCAGCGCGGGTGTCTTCATCCACCCAGCCCAGCAAATTGGCCGAAGCGCCCTCGTCGCAAGGCACCGTCGCCACTGCCAGCCGATGGTGGCGGAGCACATGGTCCACCGCATCAATCTGGTCTTCGCGGAGGTTGCTGAGGACCACGTAGCACTCGCTGGCGAGCGCGCCAAGGAGGAACTTGGCCACTACCTCATCGGCGCAACTCAGGTCCAGCAGGTCCACCTCGGTGAAATCCAGGAAGACGGTGACGCAGGGACTCGCCTCCAGCGCCCGCTCGATACTGTTCCGCACCGCGGCCCCGGTGGGTCTGGTCACCAGGCAGCGCGAGTCGCCAGAGGGAGACTCGCGCAGCAAGTGATGCAGATGGATCGTCTGGATCATGACGCGGCAGCTCCGGGTGCCGGGATGGTTATCTGCACCTGCGCGCCCGGGAACCGGGGGAGGTGCTCGGCCAGCGGGGCGTCATCATCCCAGTCGGGGACGATGGAGAGCCGAGCCGTGCCGCTGCGGATCGAGATCTTGCCGTTCCACTGGTGAATGAACCGCTTGATGAAGGCGAGGCCCTGGCCACGACCAGGATCGCGGAAGCGGCTGACATTCTGGATCAGGGCCGCCTCGATGGCAGCGCCATCCCCCCAGCGCTCACCGTACTGCCGGGCGTGGGTCGCTTCCAGCGAGTGCCGGAAGCCCACGCCGCTGTCACTGACCGCAATGACCACCACCCGCCGGCCCAGCCGCCTGCGCCAGGTGTAGCTCTGCACGGCCACCCAGCCGGCGGCACCGGCGTGCTCCACAATATTCTGGCATGCCTCCGAAAGCGCCATCCCAAAGCCGTACGTTTCCTTGGGATTGATTCCCAGCTGCTCCACCAGGATCCGGGTGGCATTATCCGAGACGCCCCGGACCGCCTCATGCACGTCCTTCATGGCCCTGATGGCCCGGATGTCGAGGAGGGCGTCGGTGGGACCCGTGGCGGCTTTGGGCACCCGGCCGTGGATCTCGAACAACCCTTCCGCATGGGTAAAGAATCCCGTCCGCGCAAGGTAGCGCTTGACGTCGTCGCTCTGTGGCGCCGTGAAGAGCGGCTGCGGGAGTCCGGCGTCCTTGAGCGCCTGCCCGGCAGTGAGGAGCCCGACGAGCCCATAGGGCGAGAACCATTGCGTCAGCCGCGCATCGATGAGCAGCCGCGCATCGGGCGGCCACTCGCCGCACGCCTCGGCAAATTGGTCGAAGCTCCGGTCGTCAAAGCTGGCTGGTACCTGTACGACGCGCGTCACACGCCCACCAGTGCGCCGCGGAGCAGCGGCGCCAGGGCGCTCGCCCCCCGCAGGGTGGCGTTGCGCGCCGCGAGCCGGTTGCCATGGGTGATGGCTGCTTCCAGTGAGTCGCCCGACACGAGGCGGCCCATGGTGGCCGCGCCCAGCACGTCGCCGCAGCCGGTGGGGTCCACCGCATCCACGGCTGGCGGCTCCAGCCGGGCAGTGCGGATGGCACCACCCGGGCCCGGCCGCCCAAGGCCGTCGAAGGCGGGATCGGCCACATAGGCCACCCCGCGCGCACCCAGCGTCACCAGCAGTGCGCGAGTGCCGCGGGCCAGCGCATGGGCTGCGACGCCAAGGGGCTCATCCGAGAGCTGGCGCATCTCGTCCTCGTTCAGTTGGACCACGTCAAAGCACTCGAACCACGACGGGGCGTCGGGCAGCGGCCGGATCTCCCGGATGCCATCCTGGTGCATGCCGAGAAAGAGACTGTGCAGGTCGGCGTAGATCGGCTTTGCGAAGCCCTGGCGCAGCGCCTGCGCGGTGCCGAGGCAGAGTTCAAAGCCCGAGATGAAATTGAGATACAGCGCGTCGAGGTCGGCCACCAGAGGGCCCAGCTCCGGCCAGGTCCAGCCGGGGACGCCGCCTGACATCCGTTCGCAGCGCCGCACCGCCTGCTCATAGCGCAGTTCCACCCGGTTGTTGGGAACGTCCACCTCGATGGGCCGCGTCCCCGGCGCCAGGTGCGAGAGGGTACGGTAGAGTTCCGCCGCCTCACGCGCGAGATCCCGGCCCACCTTGATGATCGGCACGATCTGCCAATCGTCATTGAGGCTCGCATCGAGGCCGGCCAGCGCGTACGCAACCCCACCCCATTCCTGCACCGGCGGCGCGGCCGGATCCCGTCCGTGGATGGTGTCCCAGACGAGGGAGCCGATGACGCCGATGCGGTTCACGGGTTGGATCCGGCACTGGGTAAGTGTCGCAGGTCGCAAGTCGCATGTCGCGAGTCAGAAGTCGTCACGCTTGCGGCCTGCGACCTGCGACCTGCGACTTCTCTCCTCCCGCCCGCTCCACAAACACCCGCGCCGCCCCGAAGACGCCCGGTGCCTCGAGCTGCTGCGCCACGATGCGCACGGCCTGTACCGCGGGCCTGAAGGCCCGGCGGCTCACCTCGCGGCGGAGCGGCACGAAGAGCAGGTCTCCCGCGCGGGTCACACCGCCGCAGACCACCACCACTTCCGGGTTGAACACATTGACCAGGTTGGCCACACCGGCACCCAGGAACTGGGCCGTCTCGTGCACCAGCTCGCGCGCCAGTTCATCGCCATCATGCGCCGCGTCATAGACGGTGCGAGCCGTGATGCCAGCAAGGTCGCCGCCGGCGCGCTCGAGCAGGGTGGTGACTTCACCCGACTCGATCGCCTCCACCGCGCGCCGCGCGATGGCGAGACCTGAGGCGTATGCCTCCAGACAGCCGTAGTTGCCGCAGGCACAGTGACGGCCGTTGGCCTCGATGGTGGTGTGGCCGATTTCGCCGGCGCAGCCGGAGGCGCCGTGATAGAGCTGGCCGTTGACGATGATCCCGCCGCCGATGCCGGTTCCGATGGTGAAGCCGATGGCGTGCCGTGTGCCCTGGGCTGCACCCTGCCACCACTCGCCCAGCACGGCGCAGTTGGCATCGTTGTCAATGACGGTTGGCAGGCCGAGCGCAGCCTGCAGGCGGTCGCGCAGCGGGTAGTCCACCCAGCCCAGGTTGGGCGTGAGCAGCACAACCCCGGCCTCGGCGTCAAGCGGTCCCGGCGCGCCCGCGCCAATGCCGATGAACTCCGCGCCGGGCTCCGCCTGCCGCACCGCCTCCATGACCGCCCGGCCCGCGCTGGCGATGCGGTGCAGCACGCCATCGGCGCCATCCTTCGGGTTGGTGGGCTCCTCACGCAGCGAGCCAATACGCCGGCCGTCGGTGCTGATGGCCCCGACAGTGAATGTGGTGCCGCCGATGTCGATGCCGAGCACAAGCCGCAAGGCGGCCTCCGGGCGAGGGACGGTCAGTCGACCTGCAGGACAGCCAGGAATGCCTCCTGCGGAATCTCGATGGCGCCGATCTGCTTCATGCGCTTCTTCCCCTCCTTCTGCTTCTCGAGCAGCTTGCGCTTGCGGCTCACGTCACCACCGTAACACTTGGCCAGCACGTCCTTGCGGAAGGCGCTGATCGTCTCGCGGGCAATCACCTTGTTGCCGATGGTCGCCTGGATGGCGACGGCAAAGAGCTGGCGGGGAATGAGCTCCTTGAGCTTCTCGGCCACCTTGCGGCCCCACTCGTACGCCTTGTCGCGATGGATAATGACGCTGAACGCGTCAATCTGGTCGCCGTTGATGAGCATGTCGAGCTTCACCAGGTCGGCCTCGCGGTAGCCCGACATCTCATAGTCGAGCGACGCGTAGCCCTTGCTCAGCGACTTGAGCCGATCGTAGAAGTCGAGCACGATCTCGCCCAGCGGGAACTCGAAATCGAACTCCACCCGCGACGTATCAATGTAGTGCATCCCGTTGTACACGCCGCGGCGCTCCTGCCCCAGCTTCATGATCCCGCCGATGTAGTCGGCCGGGGCCATGATGCGGGCCTTCACGTACGGTTCCTCGATCCGGCTGATCTCGGACGGGTCGGGGAGTTCGGTCGGATTCTCGAGCACCTGCAGGGTGCCGTCGGTGCGAAAGACATGGTATTCCACCGTGGGGACGGTGGTGATCAGGTTGAGGTCGAACTCCCGCTCCAGCCGCTCCTGCACGATGTCGAGATGCAAGAGCCCGAGGAACCCGCAGCGGAAACCGAAACCGAGCGCGGTAGACGATTCGGGCAGGTACTGCAGCGAGGCGTCGTTGAGCCGCAGCCGCTCCAGCGCATCGCGCAGTGATTCGTACTGGTCGGAATCAGTGGGATAGATGCCGGCAAAGACCATGGACTTGACGTCCCGGTAGCCGGGCAGCAGGGTGGTGGCCCGGCGCCTGGCGTCCAGCACCGTGTCACCCACGCGGGCGTCCCGCACGTCCCGGAGGCTCGCGGCCAGGTAGCCCACCTCGCCCGCCTCCAGGCGGTCGGTGCTGCGCTGGCCCAGCTGCATGTAGCCCACTTCATCCACCACATGCGTGTCCTCGGGATGTGCGCCGAAGGCGATCGTCATGCCCGGCGTGACAGTTCCGTCCACGATCCGGATGCTGGGAATGGCACCGCGGTAGCGGTCAAAGTACGAATCGAAGATGAGCGCGCGGAGTGGCGCCTCCGGGTCACCAGTGGGAGGCGGCACCCGCCGGACGATTTCCTCCAGCAGCGCCGGCACGCCGGTCCCTTCCTTGGCCGACACCGCCAGGATCTCCTCCCTCTTCGATCCGATCAGGTCCATGATTTCCTGGGCACGGCGCTCCGGCTCGGCGCCCGGCAGGTCGATCTTGTTGAGCACCGGGATGATCTCGAGCCCGGCATCCATGGCCAGGAAGAGATTGGAAAGGGTCTGGGCCTGGATCCCCTGCGACGCATCTACCACCAGCAGCGCACCCTCGCAGGCGGCCAGTGAACGGGAGACTTCGTAGGTGAAGTCCACGTGGCCGGGGGTGTCGATCAGGTTGAGCTCGTAGTCCTCACCGTCGGGCGCCCGGTAGTTCATCCGGACGGCGTTCAGCTTGATGGTGATGCCGCGCTCGCGCTCCAGGTCCATGGTGTCGAGCAGCTGTTCCCGCATCTGGCGCTTCTCCACCGCGCCGGTGGCCTCGATCAGGCGGTCGGCGAGGGTACTCTTGCCGTGATCGATATGTGCCACGATGCAGAAATTCCGGATTCGGGCCTGTCGCATGGCGGGAATATAAGAGGGCGGGAAGTCCCACGACGGCACTATCTTCCGCGCCATGACCGGCCAGCCTTCGCGCCGCGCGGCGGTGCTCCTGATGCTCCTCGTGGTGCTGATCTGGGGCCTCAACGTAACCATCACCAAGTGGACGCTGGCCGAATTTACGCCGCTTGCCTTCACTGCCATCCGGTTCGCGCTGGCGTCGGCCCTGCTCATGCTGGTGCTCTACCGGCGGGAGGGCTCGCTCCGGCTCCCTCCCGGCACCTTCTGGCCGGTGGTCGGCCTCGGCCTGATCGGCAATTCCATCTACCAGCTTGGTTTCATCTTTGGCCTGGCGCACACCACCGCCACCAACAGCGGCCTGGTACTGGCCAGCATGCCGGTGATGGTGGCGGGGCTTGGCGCCGTGCTCCGGATCGAGCGCCTCACCCGCCATGGCGCCGAGGGGCTGGTGCTCGCCACCCTCGGCGTGGTGCTGGTGATCGCCTCCCACGGGCTTGGCTTCACCGGCACCACCATGCTGGGTGACCTGCTCACCTTCGGCGCGGTGATCTGCTGGGCCACCTTCACCCTTGGCGTGCGGCGCCAGTCGCTGCCGCTCTCCTCGCTCGCCATCACCGCGTGGACGGTGCTTACCGGCAGCGTGCCGCTGGTGCTGATGGGGATCCCGTCCCTCTTCACCATGGACTGGAGCCGGACGACGGCAGCCGGCTGGGGCGGGGTCCTCTACTCCAGCGCGTTCTCCCTGGTGCTGGCCTACATTATCTGGAACCGGAGCATCAAGGTGGTGGGCTCCAACCGCACGGCCATCTTTGCCTGCCTGACGCCGGTGTTCGCGATGCTCACTGCCATGCTGATCCTGGGTGAGCGTCCGGGGATGCCGCAGTTCGCCGGCGGCGCCCTGGTCATTGCCGGGGTGCTGCTCAGCCAGCGGTCAGGCCCGCTGCCTGGCACCGGCGCCCCAACCGCAACCTTCAGCGTTCGAGAGTATGACGCATGACGCAATCCATCGCCGAGTTCAACCAGTTCCGCGACGAGATGAACGAACTCATCCTCGGCGCCGGCAACCTCACGGTCAACCGGTTCTTTGCCCTCGATGGCAAGTGCTATGAGGCGGGCGCGCTCGGCGTCAAGACCAAGGAAATGCTGGGGCTGGTGTCATCCCTGGTGCTCCGCTGCGATGACTGCATCACCTATCACATCATCAAGTGCCACGAGGCGGGCGTGACGAAGGAAGAGCTGATGGAGGTGTTTGCCGTCGGACTGGTGGTGGGCGGCAGCATCGTC
>DASSOW010000116.1:0-2274 GCA_035700175.1 Gemmatimonadales bacterium
CCGTACGGTGTCCTGGCCGACGTGGTCGTTGTGCTCCACTTCGGCTTCGTGCTGTTCGTGATTTTCGGCGGCCTGCTGGCGCTCCGCTGGCGACGGGCGCCGTGGCTTCACCTGCCGGCGGCAGTGTGGGGCGCGCTGATCGAATTTGCCGGCTGGATCTGCCCCCTCACGCCGCTCGAGAAGTGGCTCAGGCATGAGGGTGGCCTGGCCGGGTACCGGGGCGGCTTCGTCGAGCATTACATCCTGCCGGTGCTCTATCCCCACGGCCTCACGCGCGAGATCCAGCTCGTGCTCGGGGCCGTTGTCGTTCTGCTCAATGTGGGAGTGTATTGGGTGGTGTGGAGGAGAGAGCTGAGAGCTGGGAGCTGAGTGCTCAGAGCTGAGAGCCGAAAGCGGTATCCTTGTGAACCTTCAGCCTTCAGCCTTCAGTCTCCAGCCCCCATTCTTCCTCAAACCTCTCCAGCAGCACGACTGCTCCCAGCCGGGTGAAGCCGCTGCGCGCGGCCGCTGCGAGTGAGTCCGCATCCGCGCGGTGGAGCGCTCGCGCGGCATGCGCCGCCACGGCGCTGGACTCGGCGGCGAGCAGGGCGCTGTCGTGCGTCTCCGCGATGTCCCGGGCGGCGGTCGCGGCCTGGAATGCCGCCTCAGCATCGCCCTGCCGCAGCAGCAGCATCGCCTGGATCCGGTCTGCTTCCGCCTGGCCCAACGCGTCGCCGGCAACCGAGGCAAGGTGCCGGGCCCGCGCCAACGCCTGCGTTGCCACGCGCAGGTCTCCGCGCTCCAGCTCGACCTCGGCCCGTCCGCTCATGGTCAGGGCGAGCAGCGAAGCATCCTGCTCGTGCTCGGCGTGACGAACCGCCTCCAGCGCGGCAGCGTCAGCCTCCCTCACGTCACCCATCCATCGCCAGCTGAGCGCCAGGTTGTGCCAGGTTTCCGCCAATCCCCGGCGGTCGCCAAGGCGCTGGTACTCAGCCAGCGCACTGCGGTAGAGGCTTTGCGCCCGATGCGGCTGTCCCTGCAGGGTCGCGACCGAGGCAAGATTGTTGGACGCGCGGGCACCCAGTGTGTGATCCTGCAGTTCCTGGGCGAGCGCCAAGGCTTCGCTGAAGTGGAGCTCCGCTTCCTCCATCATGCCCCGCTCCCAGGCGATCGCGCCGAGCAGGTTGATGGTGCGCATCCGCCCGTCACGGTCGCCGCGCATGCGGTAACTCTCGAACGCAGCCTGCGCCTGCTGCCAGCCGGCCTGCAGCTCGCCGCGCCGAGTCTGGCGCGTCGCCTCGCTCAGCAGCACTGCGGGATCGGGGGAGACGCGATCGGGCGCCATGGATTCCTCAGTAGGCGATGGCGAAGCGGCTGAAGCCTGCCACCTTGCCCTCGACTTCATCCACATCCGCCGCCAGCAGGGTAGGCAGCTTGACGTAGGCGCCACCCAGCACCTCCTGGCGCCAGAGCGAGAGCCGGGTCTCGATCTCGGAATCCTCGGTATCCTCGACGCCGTCGTCGTTGAAGTCATGATCCGATTCGTCGTAGCGGATCCTGAGCTCCGGCATGTGCAGCGGATTGAAGAGGATGCCGGCCGGCTCGAACTGGAATTGCACCCTTGTGGGATCCACGACGGTGATGCGGATCAGGACCGAGTCGCCCATGGCAACCGGCAGGCCACTGGCGTCGGTCACCAGTGACTCGTTGTCCAGCGTGAACCGCAGGTATTCGTGGCCTCGGCCGCCCTCGCCGTCCTGGAAATAAATGATGCCCTCGCGGCCCTCCCCTCGCACGGCGTAGAAGCTCGTTTCAGTCTCCTCGAGCGGTGGGGCGTCAGCTGCCACCCGCAGGATGGTCAGTGCGTCGTCAGGCCGGCTGTCGGGCCCGGCCGAGTCGCTACAGGATGCCAGCAGCAGGGCAGCGCCCAGCAGGCAGGTGCGAAATCGAAGGACGGTAGGCATGCAGCGCTCCTCGCGCGGTGCGTGAATCATTCGTTGTCGGTCTGGCCACCAAGCAGCCGCAGCAGCCGGGGACGTGAGATGCCGAGCCGGCGTGCCGCCTCGCTCCTGTTGCCTGCGGTCCGAGCCATCATGGCCCGGGCGGCTGCCTGGAGAATTTCCTGGAGCGTGGCCGGGAACGGCAGCTCGCCGTCGCCGGACGCCGTGCCATCGGCTTCCGCCGGAAACTCCTCCGGGCGCAAGGTGCCGGCCGGCGACAGCACCAGTGCGCGCTCGACGGCATTGCGCAGCTCGCGCACGTTGCCAGGCCAGCGCCGCGAGCGCAGCGCGGCCC
>DASSOW010000117.1:0-3820 GCA_035700175.1 Gemmatimonadales bacterium
CACAACGCGGTGTCCACCGCGCGCAACCCACAGTAAGCTGCGCAGTTCCGTCGCCATCGGGGTGTCCATGCCGCGTCTTCGTTCCGGGAAGGCCCGTCCGGCTATTCGGCCGTCCGTTGCCATCGGTTCCTTTGACCAGTATCTCCACGACATTCAGAAACTCCCGATGGTCACCGATGTCGAGGAGGAACGGCGGCTGGCGCGGCGAGCCCTGGCGGGCGACGAAGTGGCGGCCGAGCGGCTGGTCACCGCCAACCTCCGGTTCGTCATTTCCTACGTCAAGCGCTATCAGGGACACGGCCTGGAACTCTCGGAACTGGTGGCCATCGGCAACGAGGGGCTGCTCAAGGCGGTGCGGAAGTTCGATCCCGATCACGGCGTCAAGTTCATCTCCTATGCCGTCTGGTGGGTGCGGCAGGCAGTGCTCAAGGCCCTGGCCGAGCAGACCCGCACCGTCCGCATCCCGCTCAACCAGAACGCCGCGCTGATCAAGATGTCCCGCATCGAGAGCATGCTGCAGCAGGAGCTGGGTCGCACTGCCACCGATCGTGAACTCGCCCTCGTCCTCAACGACACCGTCGACAACATCCGCTCCGCCCGCCGCATCAGCACCGTCGAGGTCTCGCTCGATGCCCCGGTCGAGCGCCAGGAAAAGATGGGCACCACCTTCGGCGAGCGGGTAGCCGGCACCGGTGGCAACGACATCGAGGAGCGCACCGACGGCAAGCTCCGCCGCGAGTTCATTCAGCGCCTCTTCCAGCAGCACCTCACGCCCCGCGAACGCAAGATCCTCTCCCTCTACTACGGCCTGGAAGAAGGCAGCGAGGCCCTCACCCTCGAAAGGATCGGTGAGCTCCTCGGTGTCACTCGCGAGCGCATCCGCCAGATCCGCGAACGCGCCTTCGAGAAGCTCCGCGCCTCACCGGATATCCGGATGCTGGGCGGCGGAGATTCGGCGCTGAGTGCGTAAGTAGGGGCCCGGCTTGCCGGGCCCCTACGGCCACCGCACCGTCCACTGCTCTCCATCCCGGAACGCCTCCCCAACTCGCACAGGCACCGCCAGCCGGATTTCTCCTCCTCGCGACTTCTTGTCGTGACGCATTGATGACACCAGGGACGGGACGGGCATAACAGACGAGACAGGCAGGTTGAGGCGCGAGAGAAGTTTCGCGACGCGATCCGCCGTCCCGGCTTCTGTCACCCCCATCTCCTCCCCCAGCCGGCATTCTGCCACCAGTCCCATCGCGACCGCCTCGCCATGGAGCGTGGCGTAGTTCGTTTCCCGCTCGATGGCGTGGGCCACCGTGTGCCCCGCATTCAGCACCGCGCGCCGGCCCGACTCCTTCTCATCCGACGCCACGATTTCCGCCTTGATGGCCACGCTCCGCCGCACCAGCGTCTCCAGCGCGTCCAGCGCGCGCGCGTTGAGCGCCTCCGCGTGCTGCTCGATCCACCCGAAGTGCTCCGCGTCCGCAATCAGGCCGTGCTTGACTGCTTCGGCGAGTCCGCAGCGATACTCACGATCACTCAGCGTCGAGAGCGTGAGCAGGTCGGCGATGACCGCCGCGGGCGGATGGAAGGCGCCCACCAGGTTCTTGCCATGCGGGGTGTCCACGCCGGTCTTCCCGCCGACCGACGCATCCAGCATCGCCAGCAGCGTGGTCGGCACCTGCACGAACGGGACGCCCCGCGCAAACGTGGCCGCGACGAAGCCCGCAAGGTCGCCGGTGACACCGCCGCCCAGTGCCACGATGCCGCTGTCGCGCCCGTAGCCCGCCGCGAACATCTCGTCGGTGAGCCGAGCCCATGTGTCACGCGTCTTGGACGCCTCGCCGGCCGGGAAGGTGAATGGCGCGCTCCAGCCGCTGGGCGGGTCCTCATGGCAGGTCCGCTCCCGCGGTCGCCATGGCATCACGCCGCCCTCGCGCCAGTCCGCATAGAGCGCCGCCACCGCGGCGTCGGAAATCAACGCCGTGCGCCGGCCGGGCAGGTGCCGGGCGACGAGTGCCGTGAGCGAATCGAGCAGGCCCGTGTCGATATAGACCGGGTACCGACCCCCGTCGTGCGTCACCTCGAGTGCCGGCGTTACCAGGTGACATCCTCCGCGCCGGCATTCTTGTTGGCGAGCCGTGCGAGGGTGAAGAGAAGGTCGGAGAGCCGATTGAGGTAGACGATGAACAGTCCGGGCACCGGTGCCTGGCTGGCGAGATGGACCACGCTCCGTTCCGCTCGGCGGCAGACGGTGCGCGCCACATGCAGTGCCGCCGATGCCGGCGCGCCGCCCGGGAGGATAAAGGCGCGGAGAGGCGGCAGCTGGGCCGTAGCCGAGTCGATCGCCGCTTCCAGCGCGGTCACGCGCGCCTCATCAAACTGGGCTCGTGCCAGCGCCTTCTTGACCTTGTCGGGATCGGGTGTGGCGAGATGCCCACCGATCGAGAAGAGGTCGCGCTGGATTGCTTCCAGCAGCGCAGCCTCGAAGTCGGGCGCCGTCGCTCGCACTACGCCGATCGTGGCATTCAGTTCGTCCACGTCGCCGTATGCGGCTACGCGCGGATGATCCTTGGGCACGCGCCCGCCGCCAAAAAGTCCCGTCTCGCCGGTATCGCCCGTCTTGGTGTAGATCTTCACTGGCACGGCCCATCCATTTCGGCGGCGGCCACCACCACGTTGTCGGCCGGCTGCACGATGCCCCAGATGACACTGCCGTCGCTCACGTTCACCTGCTCCATCCAGAGATTGTCGCGCGCGAAGCTGAAATCGGTGACCGCCGAGAGCCGGCGCCAGAAGAGCGGCCGCCCGCCGGCGAAGGGCCGGATGGCGCTGCCGCGCATCCGGAGCCAGGTCGGCTGGAAGATGACCTGCTGCCAGCTGCCATCTTCATTCCAGCTCATGACCCCGGCGCTGAGCAGCGTGTCGCTGCCGGCAACGCGACGCTCGCGAAGCGACACGGCAAAGCGCACCGTGCTGTCGGCAGCGTGATAGGCGATCACGTCGGCGGCATCCACGTCGGCCAGGGTGTTCACCTCGGGACTCGGTACGATCGGCTCACCCGGATGCACGGCGGGCCATGCCGCCGCCAGCACCGAATCCATGACAGTGCGGGTGCGGCCGATGAGCTCCTGGGTGAGCGCCCGGCTGGGCGCCGGCAGGGGCGCGCGCCAGAGTGGAATGCCTCGGCCCAGGCTCTCGTCCACCGAACCCACCACGGGCCCGGTCAGTACCGGCGCGTCCCGGTCGAGCGGCTCCACGATGAGCTCGGCACGCGCACCGCGTCCGCCGCAGCGGCCCGCCCGCACGGTGATGGCGGTGACCAGCACGTCGCTGCGCCCCGCCGGGGACCCGACCCGCGCAGGCGCGGCCAGCACGCCGTCGTCGGCGGCGTCCTCAGCGTCACGCAGTGGCACCCGCACTACGCCACGCGCCCGCACGCCGGACCAGAAGTCCGAGGTGCGCCGGATGTTGGGCACATAGGCCTCGACCAGCGATCGGACAAACACGCTGTCGCTGGAAATGAGGTGCACCGCGCGGTCGGTCCCCTCGCCCACGAAGCTCCCGGCCACGCGGCCGAGCGAGTCGATCCGTGCGTCGCTGGCCGTGACCATCCGGTCGATCGGTGCGGGCGCGCGCTCCCGGAACACTTCGGCCAGGAAGCGCTGGGTGGCGGCGCAGCCACCGAGCAGGACGAGCGCCGAGAGCGGCAGCAGGGGTGACACGCGGAGGCCTCTGGACATGCGCCACAATATACTGGCTCCGGCAGGTTATATTCGCCGCGCGCCGTGTGTGCGGCGGACGTGGCCGGAACTTCAGCCAGCGGGAGTCG
>DASSOW010000118.1:0-8303 GCA_035700175.1 Gemmatimonadales bacterium
ATACTTGAGCCCCACCGACGGCGGATTGTAGCGCGACTGGACGTCGCGGAAGCCAGGCATGAAGGTACCCTTGTAGTTTCGCCGTTCGACCAGCGAGTGGATCGTGTCGCCGTACGTGTGGATGCCGGCGATCACTACCTCGCCCTGGTTGTCCTTCAGCACCTGCGGCTCGTACGCCACCTTGGCGCCGCGCTCCACTGCCTTGTTGAAGGCATCCCGAGTGTCATCCACCCAGAGTGCCAGGTCCTTGACCCCGTCCCCGTGAAGCCGCACATGCTCGGCGATGGGACCATCGGGACTGAGCGGTGTGGTGAGCACCAGCCGGACCTTGTCCTGCTGCAGCACGTAGCTCGCCCGATCGCGGGAGCCCGTTTCCGGGCCGCGGTACGCCACCAGGCGGTAGCCGAATGCAGCGCGATAATAGACGCTGGCCTGCTTGGCGTTCCCGACGTAGAACTCGATATAGTCCGTCCCGTTGATCGGGAACGTATCCGTGGCCTGGCTGGCTGCTGGAAGGGTACTCGTCATCCTGCTCTCCATGCTGGCGACATACGAAGTGGTAAGACTTTCAATATATATGGGGATGGGGGCATATATCGGTATGGCCCGCCGCACGCGGTCGCGGTCTGTGTGCAACTTTCAGGGGTCCGCGCATCTCCCGGCCGTCTTGCATCGCCCAGGGCACCGCAGCCGGCTACTCGAACCCGGAACTCCCGCTGATGACTGAGGATACAGGCCGGCTCTTCGAGCAATACTATGGCTCGCTGGTGCGGATGCTTTGGCGACGCACTGGGGACCGGGACCGGGCTGAGGAGCTGGCGCAGGAAACCTTCGCGCGGGCAGTGGAAGCGCCGCCCAATAATCCCCGGCCGTGGCTGTTTGCCGTGGCGCTCAATCTGGTCCGGGAAGACGCCCGCCGAGCCAACCGGCAGGGGCGACGACTCCAGCTTCTCAAGGCCGAGACCCCGACCACCGCCCCCGCGGCGGATGCCGAGTTCGAGCGGCGGGAGCGCCAGGCCGCGGTTCGCGCCGCGCTGGCGCTGCTCAATGAGCGCGACCGCGAGGCGCTGCTGCTCAAGGCCGAGGGGTTCAGTTACGACGAGATCGCCAGCAGCCTGGGCCTGGCCCGCGGCGCGGTCGGGACGACACTGGCACGGGCACGCAAGCGGCTGGTCGAGGCATTCCACGCCGGGGAGAGCAGACGACATGCAGCATCCTGACGACAATCTCCTCACCGAGTGGCTCGACGGCGAACTGGACCCGACGGTGGCCACCGAACTCGATGCGCACCTTGCCCAGTGCACGGCCTGCCACGCTCGGGCCCAGGCACTGCGCGCTATTGCGACGGAGGCCGACGGGCTGCTGACCGAGCTCGAGGCGGAAGCCCCTGCGGCAGCGGAACCCTCGCCACTGTCCAACCAGGCAGCGCCGGCCGAACGTGGCTCGCCGGTCGTGCTGCTGCCCTATAACGAGATGGCATACTGGCGCCGGAGCAGCTGGCGCCGCACCGTTGGGATCGCTGCCACAATCGTGGTGGCGGCGGGTGCAGGCTGGTTTGCGCTGCGCCCCGGTACTCCCGGAGAGCAGGCGAGTTCTCAAGTCCTCTCCAACGCCCCATCTCCGGGGGCACCGCCCATCTTGCCGGACTCGGGACCCGAGGACTCGGGCGCGTTTGCTTCCGCTGATTCAGCGGCAGAGCCGGCTGCGCTGGCCGACGCGAGCCCAGGCGTCGCAGACTCCGGGACCCGGGCTAGCAAGCCCGATTCGGATGCCGGGCGCGATAGGGAGCCCGTGACGCTCGCGCAGGCCGACACGCCCGTACCGGCGCCGTCGGAACAGCCCAGCTTTGGCCAGCCCGCGGTCACGCCAGTTGCGCCGCGCCGGGAACGGGCACCGGCTGGTGCTGCTGCCGCGTTCAGCACCGGCATCAGTGCGAGCCAGCCGCAGCGCGTCGCGGAGCTCAAGGCCACCAGCCCGGAGCGCGAGCCGCTCGCCATCGAGCGGGACGCCCAGCTCTCCTCCCGCATCGGCCTGGATGAAGCCAGGGAACAGCTGGGCGGCAACCTGCACGTGATCGAGGGACTTCGTCCCGAGATGGTGGGACTGGTGCCGGGACGTCTGGTGGCGGGTGCCGATCCCTCGCGCCCCGTAGTGCGAGTGGTCTACCTCGGCAATGATGGAAAGACGTTCTTCCTGGACCAGCAGCGTGTCGGCGCCGCACTCTCCCCCGCCCCGGGGAGCTGGATGGCGGGCAACGTGCAACTCCGCCTGCATGGTGAACTGTCCCAGGATTCGTTGAACGGACTGGCAAGGAGGGTGAAGTAGGGATCAGGGGTCAGGGATCAGGGATCAGGGTTGAGAGACGGTTCTCCGTCCGCCCTGCCCCCTGGTCCCTGACCCCTGGCCCCTAGTCACACACCTCCCGGCGCTCAAACTGCGTCACGCTCGCCGGGCCTACCTTGAGCCGGGTCTGGAGCGAGCCGTTCCCCTGCAGGCCGGCGGGCAGCTCCCGGCGCTCGACCGTCGCCAGCGCGGACTGGTCGCTGTCCGACATCGCACTCTCCTGGTGCTCGGCCACGTTGGCGAAATACTCGGCCCCGCTCACGAGGTCGCGCGCACCGAGCTTGCCATTGGTTGAGAAGCTGCTCTGGTAGTTCCCCATCGCGTCAACAGTCACCGTCTTGTTCAGGTCCAGGTGCCCGCTCACGTGCAGGAAACGCGGCACATTGGCGCAGAATGGACGAGGGATATCCTGGCCGAAGTCGATCGGCACGGTCTCGGAAAACGTTCCAGGCGTGGGCGCGATGTCCGCCGTCACGGTGAAGACCGTCGCACGGCCGTCGCCATTGCGGATCGGCTGGTCCTGGTCCACGAAAGGCGCCGGGTTCGCAAAGTCGAGGCGAACGAAGCCGAGCACTGCCTGGCCATCCGGCGAGGAGGCGAGCGCGTTCCAGAGATCCTTGAGGATGCTGCGATGCGTGGCGGTGTTGATCACGTCGGTCGCCGTCACCGCTGCGGGATCCGCCAGCCCCGATCGCAGCATGTCGTAGCTTACGAACTCCTCTGCCCGCTCCCAGCTCAGCACCTGGTGGTCTGCCGTCCCCGGGATGAGCATTTCGAAATGCGCATTGGCGACGGTGAACGTGCCCAGCCGGAAGAGGCGGAGATGAAAACGCACTGGCCCGAAGTCACCACAGGCCAGCTGGATTACGCTGCCAGCCCATCCCTGATCGCCACCGTATGCAGTCTGCATGTCACCGATTGCGTCGTGCCAGCGGCAGTCGAACGGCGCCGCCGCAGGATAGCCGGGAATCGAGGCGCCCAGCGAGGCGGTCCGGTTGCCGTCCAGCCCGAGCAGCGCTGCGCGGATGTTCCGAGGATCAGCGTGACCCAGGAACACGACGTTGACGGGATCGAAATCCTCGCCGGCGGCGAATTCGGTTCGGGTATAGGGATAAAACGAGAGCGTGCCCGGCATGCCGATGATGCCGGTTGAGATCACGCCAGCGGGTGCCGGCGCATCCTGCCGCGTGTTGTTGGCGGAACGCAGTTCCGGCTGCGCGGGGCTTCCCGCATCACAGGCGGCGACCAGGGCGGTCGCGAAAACCAGCATCGACGTGCGCATACAGTCTCCCTCATGAAGGTGGATACACCCGACAGGGAGAACCTGCTGCGTCCGGTCAAGCCGGGATCAAGCGACGGGATCGGGACCGCCCCGCTCCCGCAGACGCCGCCGCGCGCCGGGGGTCACGAAGTCGCGGTCGATCACGTTCCGCACCGCCCGGGCCAGGAAGGCATAACCCCGGGCATCCGATTCCAGCCAGCACTGGGCTTCCAGTCGGTCGAGCGATCCGGCAAGGTCGCTGAGCGGGCGCCCGAGGCTGCGTTCGAGCAGTGCGGGATCCACCCGGGGGCCCAGTGCCGCGAGCGCGGCCAGCACCTCGCGGTCCACCGCGTTGAGGCATCCGAAGTTGACCCGCACGGCAGCGGTGATCGCGTCCGGCTGGTCGGCGGGAAAGGTGGCGTCGAGCGTGCGCGACGGAGCGGGCCACGATCCTGTGTCGGCCGGAAGCCCGGCCGCGATCGCGCTGAGCAGCTCGCCGACCAGCGCCGGCTGTCCCGCGCTATCAGCGAGCAGCCGCCGTGCCAGGCGTTCCTGTGCGTCCGGTGTCCATTCAGGAAACCGGTCAGCCACCAGTTCCGTGAGACCGGGCAGGGTAAGCGGCGGCACTTCCACCACCGCCCCCTGCCACTCCCGCCCGATGTGCGCGCGAGCTCGATCCACCACCGGCAGCTCATCGTCCGGTCGGACCGTCAGCAGGATGGCGAGTGGCAGCGCGGTGCAGTCACGAAGCAGGGCAAGTTCCGCCGCCAGCGACGCCTCGTCGCTCCATCGCACGTCATCATGAATGAGCAGGACGGGGCCCGCACTGGCCGCGGCTCGCACCACGTCCGCGAATGCAGGCGGAAGGCTTCCCTTCACCGGCACTACCGCCGGGAAGCGATCCTGCCACTCCGGGATGGCGGCCGCAAGCGCACCGAGCGACTCCGCCGCAGCACCGCCGATGCCGGGCGCGTCGAGCAATCCTCCCCGTGCAAGCGCCACGAGGCCGGAGCAGTCGACCGCCTGGTCCCCTGGCACTGCGTGCGCCAGCGCAACGGCTGCTCCGTCAAGCTGTGCGTGCCGCGCCAGCTCCGTCGCGAGCCGGGAGCGGCCGCTTCCGTCCCGGCCGACGATGAGTAGCAGCGTGCTGCGGCGCTCGGTGCGGCACTGACTCCAGGCCGACGAGAGCGCCGAGAGCTGTGCGGCGCGTTCGATGAGGCGGAGGCGCCGGGTTCCTTCGTACGCTGTGGCATTGGCCTTCCCGTCAGAGCGCAGCGTCCCCGCCCGGATAAGGCCAGCCAGCCGTCGCAGGGCCGGTCCCGGGACTGCACCGAACTCCTGCAGCGCGCTTTCCATCTCTGCGTGGGCGACAAGCGCGCCGGCACGATCACCTGCCAGCGCCAGTGCCTCCATGAGACGCTGCGTCGCCGGTTCCGAGGCGGGATCCAGCGCCACCGCGCGCCGGGCCAGCTCGGCTGCGGCAGTGGCATCGCCGCGATGCCACTCTTCACGGCTGGCGGAGTCCAGGGCACCCAGCATCCGGGCCTGCCATGCGCGCCGTTCAGCGTCGAGCCACTGCTCGAACTCATTGCTGTCGCCCAGCGCGAATCCCTCGAGGAATGCTCCACGAATGAGCTGCGCGGCTGCAGTTGCGGCGCCGCGGGCCAGATGCCGGGCCAGCTCGTCGGCGTCGGTCTCGACGAATCCGGGCAGAAGCCGCAGGTCTCCCACTCCCGACACGATTGCGTCGCCCCCGGCGGCTCGGCGGATCACGCGAACCGCCTCATTGAGCGAATGGCGCGCGCCAGCGTCGGGCTTGTCCGGCCAGAGCATCGCAATGAGACGATCGCGCGCGTGAGGCCGGGAGCCCTGAAGCGCGAGGTATGCGAGGAGCGCCGCGTGCTTGCGCCAGCGAAGCCGGGGCGGCGCCGGTGCACCATCCACGAGGATCTCGAGCGGGCCAAGCAGGCGAAGCTGGATCATGGGCAGCTCCCGCGTAGCGACTGCGCGTGTGCAACCTGTTTCCCGGGCCGACGGTCGGCGTGTCGCCACAGCTCGACCGCTCGGTCGAGCAGGGCGCAGGCTTCCCCCGTTCGATGCAGCTGCATCAGGATCACGGCGCGCCGCACCCGGGCTGGAACGCCTAGAACCTGGTCCACTTCCCCGGCTTGCGGCGGGCCCTGGGGCCAGCCCCGCAGGTCGGAGTTCTCGTACCAGCCGAGGCTGCCGGCGGCGTCGGCGGTCCGCCCCAGTGACATCTGCCAGTCGGCACGGGCCAGGTGCAGCACCGCGCGCTCGAACGGGTCATCCGTCGGCGCGCCGCGATCAGCCAAAAAGAGCGTATCGGTCTGCGCCAGCGCCATGGCGGGATCATGCCGGCCGACGAGCAGTGCGCTGAGCAACGCCTGGAGCCGGGGAGCGCTGGCATCCTGCGCCAGCGCGAGCTCCGCTTGCCACCGCGCGGCATCAGGAGCGCCACCACGGAGCGCCGCATCCGTACCGAGCGCCCAGAGCGCGCGAGTTTTCCAGGGACTGGCGTCTTGCAGGTGCGCCCGCGCGGCCAGGTCCATCCGAGCGCGAGCGACGCTGGCGCTGTCCGACAGTGGAAACCCGAGCGCGGCCGGCAGCATTCGCCATTCCAGCTGCTGCAACTGCATCTCCTGGGACGGGGCGAGGAGGGCTGCTGCGTCGAGCGCTGCAAGCCCTTCACTGTCGCGGCCGGTCTCCAGCGCCGCGACCGCGCGCGCAACCACGGCGGACGACAGCCTGGCCGAGTCCACCGAGCCTGCAACCGCGATGGCCAGTTCCCGCTGGAACTCGGGGATATCGAACGTGACGCCGAGCCGCAGGTAGGGCGTGATCGCGGAACCCTCGCGGCCATACTTCCAGACGGCGTAGCGCCGCCAGAGGGCAGCCTTCACGCCACCGAACCGGACGGTACGGGCAAGATTGTAGAGTTCGCCCAGCGTGTCGGCGGTGCTGCCGTGTGCGGCGCGCAGCGCCATCCGCCGGGCCCACATGTTGGCAGCAGCGTCGCGGTCACCCAGGTGGGTGTACCCCCACATCAGGTGGTCATAGATGGCCACCTGGTTGAGGTACGGATCACGAGGCGCGCGGCGGCGCATGTCGTCCAGGACCTGGCGCAGCGGAATCCCCACGAGGGGACCGCGATGCAGGTGCTCATCGAAGAGCAGGAGTTGCGAGCGGCTGTTCTCCGGATAGGAATCGCGCAGCGCACGCAGGAGTGAATCCCGCCGCAGCAGGTTCGGCACGTCCATGGCGGAGAACAGCGCATGGTACGGCGCCGGGAGAGTTGCGATGGCGGTGGTGTACGTCGTCGAATCGTTCGAGCGGCGCCATAACGTGAGCAGGCGCTGCTCCCATGCTGCCCGGCCGAGCGCAGAGTCGCGCGCCAGCGCGGTGGCGTAGAGCGATTCCGCCGCCGCCCAGTCATCGGCCGCGAATGCATCCAGTCCGTCCACCAGCGCGCGCATCGCGCTGAAGTTGCCCCGCCCACCCGCCGACAGCTCGGTGAATTCCGTGAAGTAGTCCGGATAGACTTCGCGCACGAGGCTGTCCGCCACGTCACTGGCCCACTGCAGCAGCTGCAGCGTGTCGCCCGGCACGCGGGCATTCCGGATCGTCCGTCCGGTCGAGTCACGAATGATGAGGAGCAGCGTATCCTGCACATCACCAGGGAGGATGCGGCCCTCGGCCCACCAGCGTGAGCGCAGGCGCGTGGGTGCAAGCCCTTCCGCCCGGGCCCCGGCCGAGTCCCACCACGACACCACGTCGGTGAAGGGGCGGAACGTCCACCGCGGCGACCACTCCAGTTCCGCGGCCGCGAATCGCGCGAGCACATGGCCAGCGTCTCCCGCGGAGCGGAAGGGCACCAGTGCCAGGTCGCTCTGCGCCGACGTGAAGCGTGGCGCGCGGGACCAGATGCCGGAGAGCAGCGGCTGCCGCGGCGGCAGCACGGCGCCCGCCACCAGCAGCAGCCCGACCAGCGTGGCCCCGATGCCGGCGCGGCGGGCGACCCGCCGTACACGTGAAGAGGGTGCACGCACCGCCGCCAGCATCGTGGCGCCGTCAGCCCAGCGGTCGGCGGGGTCGATAAGGAGCGCACGCTGCAGCGCGGGGCGCAGCCACACGGGCACCCCGCGCCAGTCCCGGGCGCGCGGGGTCGCCAGCGCCGGCCATGGACGCCCGGTCGCGGCTTCGTACAGTACCATGCCGGCGGCGTAGAGATCTGCCGCCGGCGTGACGGCGCGTCCGGCAAGCTGTTCCGGCGCCATGTAGGCCAGGGTTCCGGGCTGCGCGCCCTCCGCCGTCACGGCGTCAGTCGCATCGCCCTCGACCAGCAACCGCGCGATGCCGAAATCCCCCAGCAGGTAGCGCCCGGGCAGCACGAAAATGTTGGACGGCTTGACGTCGCGATGGATGACCGCCTGGCCGTGCGCATAGCTGAGCGCGCTGAGAAGGTCGTGCGTCAGGCGCGCGAGGGCATCGTGGGAAAGCGGGCCGCGGGCGAGCTTGGATGCCAGCGTTTCATCGGGCGCGTAGTCCATGACGTAGTACAGCAGTCCGCCTTCATCGGCCGGATGCGAGTCATGGATGGCGAGGATATTGGGATGGTTGAGGCGGGCAAGGAGCCGTGCCTCACGCGTGAAGCGCGCCATGCTCCGCGCCGTGGCGAGCT
>DASSOW010000119.1:0-4378 GCA_035700175.1 Gemmatimonadales bacterium
ACACCGTCCTGCTGGATCAAGCGGAGTGCGGGATGGACTCGCGCGCACTCATGCGGGCGCTGGCGGAGCGCGAGATCCAGACCCGGCCGCTCTGGCAGCCGCTGCACCGCTCACCGGCGCACGCCGGCTCACCGCCGACCGATTGCCCGGTGGCCGAGCGACTCAACCGAGTGGCGCTCAGTCTTCCCTGCTCTGTCGGCCTCGATGCGGCCAGCCAGGACCGCGTCATCGCGGCGGTGCGCGACGTTCTCGAGGACGCCCGACGGTGACGGCCACCGTGCGGCGCCACGCGGCCACGACGGCACACCGGCTCGCGCCTGCACTGGCAGCGCTCGAGCAGGGCCTGCGCGATGCCGGCCTCCGCACGCGCGACGTCCTCTTCCTGCATGTCAACCTTGCAGCGCTCGGGCTCGACGATGACGCGCCTACCGCCGCGGCCGTCCTCGCCGGGGTGCAGAACGTACTCGGCCCCGACGGCACGATCCTGGTGCCCACCTACACGTTCTCATTCTGCCGCCAGGAAGCGTTCGACCCTGCCACCACGCCGACTGCAGGTGGCCCGTGGAGTCCATCGGCCGGCTTCCTTGAGTATTTCCGCGCGCTGCCGGGCGCGGTGCGTTCCGCCGACCCGATTCACTCTGTTGCCGGCCTCGGCCCCGCTGCTCGCCCCCTGCTGTCGAACATTGCTCCCACCTGCTTCGGGGCCGGCAGCGTCTTTGCCCGGCTGGTCGAGCAGGATGCGCTGATCTGCATGCTGGGGCTGGATCTGGATGAGGCGACCGTGCGGCATCACACCGAAGAGGTGGTGGGCGTGCCGTTCCGGTATCGCAAGCTGTTCACCGGCGCCATAGGCCCCGAGTGCGGTGCAACCCGCGCCGGGTGGGTGTACAACGTACGCATTCTCGCCGACAACGGACGTCCAGACGGCAGCCGCCTCGCCCGGGCAGCGCGCGAGCGCGGCCTTGCCCATGTGGTGCCGGTGGGAACAGGAGAGTTGGTGGCTGTGCGGTCGGCCGCATTTCATGACCTGGGCCTCGCGATGCTTCGCGACGATGGCTGGGCCACAGCTGCGGGGCCGGTGGCCGACATGGTGGCGGTCGAGGCCGCCCGGGTAGGCAACGCGGTCGCCGCACCGGCCCTGGCCGCCGATGCGTCCATGCGCGAGATGATCGACGCGCTCTGGCGGCTGCCGAGGGACATCGTCTCCGACGGTTACGATGCCGCGCTGGCCGCGCTGGCGACGCAGCTGCCGATGACGGTGCACGAGTACCCCAGCGGCACGGAGTGCTGGAGCTGGATCGTGCCGGAGAAGTGGACCTGCCATGAAGCCCGGCTCGAGACTCTCGACGGCCGGCAGCTGATTTCCCACGCCGAGCATCCGCTGCACGTGATGTCGTACTCGCTGCCGTTCGAAGGCGAGGTATCACGTGAGGAACTGCTGCGGCACCTGCACGTCCATCCCCGCCTGCCAGACGCCATCCCGTTCATGTTCCGCTACTACGAACGCGATTGGGGGCTTTGCTGCACGAGGACGCTGCGGGACTCACTGGACGCCGCACGGTACCGGGTCACCATCCGCTCGGAGTTCAGCCTCGGCACGCTCAAGGTGGGCGAGGTCGTGGTGCCCGGCCAGTCGCCCGAGACCATTGTCCTGTGTGCCCATCTCTGCCACCCCGCCATGGTAAACGACGACTTGACCGGGGTGGTCGTGGGAGTGGACGTGATGCGGGCGCTGCGCGCGGGTCCGACGCCGCGCTACACCTACCGCCTGCTCATCGTGCCCGAGACGATCGGCTCGATCGCACACCTGAGCCAGCATCCCGAGCTGCTGCCACAGCTGCGGGGCGGGCTGTTTCTCGAGATGCTGGGCCGGAACATCCCGCACGCGCTGCAGCTCTCGTTCGCGGGCGATACCGAGCTCGACCGCTGCTTCGCGCGGGCCCTGCGCGCGCACGATTCACGGGGCTGGACGACGCCGTTCCGGAGCCTCGCGGGCAACGACGAACGGCAGTTCAACGCGCCCGGCGTCCGGGTGCCGATGCTTTCCCTCACCCGGCAGCTGGCGCCTGCGGACCCGGAGTTTCCCTACCGGGAGTACCACTCGAGTGCTGACATCCCGGGACTCGTACCTCCGAGCGCATTGGCCGCGTCGCGTGACCTGGTGCTGGCAATGATTCGCGAACTGGAGGGCAACCATCGGGTCGAGTCGACCGTGCCGGGCGAGATCTGCTGCTCGCGCTATGGCATTCATGTGGACTACCTCGAGGATCCGGCAGGCCACCAGGCCCTCTTCGACGTGCTCTTTCTCCTCGACGGGACCCTTTCGGCGCGCGATATCGCCGACACCTGCGACGTGCCCCTGGTATCGGTGCAGCGGATCATCGAGCAGCTCCGCAGCCACGGGCTGGTGGTGGAGCGCTGATGCGAATTCTCGTCGACCCCGGCACTCCCACCTGCACCAACATGGGCGATGTCGCCATGCTCCAGGTGGCCGTCGGCCGATTGCGGGAGCTCTGGCCCACAGCCGTGATCTCGGTACTGACCAGTGCGCCCGAGCGCCTGCAAGCCTATTGCCCCGGTGTCGAACCGGTCCCCGAAGCAGGGCGCCGAGCGTGGTGTGACGGCCTGCGGATATCACGGTTCTTCGGGACCTGGCTGGCGGCACGGATATTTGCCTGGCAGGCACTCGCCCTCGACGGTGTCCGGAGCGTGCTGCCCGCGCCGCTTCGCGGCCGATTCCTGCGGCGAGCGAAACGCACTATCGAGCAGTGGCGGGCCCGCGGGAAGTTTCTCTGCGCCATGCATGCCGCCGACCTGCATCTGGTCTGCGGTCAGGCCACGCTGGCCGATGATGATCGCACGCGGGCGCTCCGCCTTCTGGATACGGCCGCGCTCGCGCTCGCCCGCCAGATCCCCGTCGCGGCCGTGGGACAGGCGATCGGGCCGCTGGCGGACCCGGAGCTGCTCCGGCGCAGCCGAGCGGTGCTCCCACGGTTTGGTCTCCTTGCTGTCCGCGAGCGGCGCACGGCTCCCGCTCTGCTGGCCTCGCTCGGCGTGCCGGCGGAGCGCGTGTGCGTCACTGGTGATGATGCCGTGGAACTGGGACAGGCCGGCTCTGTCGCTACGCCCGGCCGTGCCCTGGGCGTCCACCTTCGCCGCGCACCGCTGGCAATTGCGGACGCCGCGCTGCTCGGCACCCTGACGGACGTCCTGCGGACACTGTCGCGCGAGCTGCAGGCGCCCATGGTTCCTCTTCCCATATCGCATCACCGCCCGGCGGGCGCCTATGACCCCGCCGTCCTGGCGACGGCGCTGCAGGGGTGCGACGTCACGGGCGATGGGGGCGCTACAACCGACTCGCCGTCCAGGCTCATTGCGGCCGCCTCGAGTTGTCGCGTCGTAGTCAGCGCCGCGTATCACGCAGCCGTATTCGCCCTCTGCCAGGGCATCCCTGCCATCTGCATCGGCCAGTCGCCCTACTACCTGACCAAGTTCCGTGGCCTCGCCGATCTGTTCGGGCCGGGATGTGTGGTTGTGGACCTGTCGCAGCCGAACGCCGATTGCCAGCTCAGGGACGCCGTTCGGCGCGTCTGGGCTGAGGCGGACTCATTGCGTAGCGCACTGCTCATCGCCGCCGGAGAGCAGCGTGCCCTGGGTCGCATGGCGTATGCCCGGCTTGGAAGACTCGCGACTGATCCCGGTGCTTCGGGTGATGTCAGGCATCGGCGAGCCAGGATAGATGCGACGGTACAGCAGGAGCCATCGCTCGATTCCCTGACTGGAATCCCATCATGACATCGGCCGCCCGCACTCCCAGCTCCCCTGCCATCCGTGAAATGGTACCCGGCGACCGGACCGGAGTCGTGGCATTCATCCCTGCCCGGGGTGGATCGAAGCGGCTGCCTCGCAAGAACCTCCGGCTTCTTGCCGGGCTGCCCCTCGTCGAGCACGCGGTGGCGCTCGCTCGCTCGGTGACGGCCATTGACCGCTGCATCGTCTCGACCGACGACGCGGAGATCGCGGCGGTGGCACTCACCGCCGGCGCCGAGGTCATTCCTCGGCCGGGCTCGCTGTCCGGCGACACCGCCAGCACGGCCAGCGCCGCGTGCCACGCGATGAGCGAGCTGTGCCGGGATGGCGCCTGCCCCTCCATCATGGTGACGCTCCAACCGACGTGCCCGATGCGCACGCCGGCGCTGGTCGAGCGCGCCTTGGCGCTCTTCCTGGCGCATCGGCCCGATACCGTCGTGTCGGTCTCGCCCGTCTCAACCAAGAGCGGCACACTGGCGGACGGCGTGTTTCACCCCCATTACACCCCGGGCGCGCGATCGCAGGACCTCCAACCGACGGTGATCGAGAACGGGCTGGTCTATGTGAC
>DASSOW010000120.1:0-2578 GCA_035700175.1 Gemmatimonadales bacterium
CGCCGAGCTTATTCGGCAACCGTCCGTGAATCCGGATCTGGAGCCAAACGAGTTGGCCGAACGCCCAGCCCAGGACTGGCTGCGCGATCAACTTCTTGCCTCGGGCGCCTACGACACGGTCGATAGCTGGGAAGTTGCCCCGGCCCGGCCAAATGTCGTCGCGGTCAAGAAGGGCTCCGGCGGAGGACGATCGCTGACCTGGTCGGCTCACACCGACGTCGTCCCGGTGACGCCCGAGCAGGCCGAGCAGTGGAGTGGCGCAGGGCCGTTCTCCGGCGAAGTGCGCGATGGCAAGCTCTGGGGCCGCGGCGCCTCGGACATGAAAGGCGCCATCGCCGCCTACGTCATGGCCACCCGCATTCTGCACGACCAGGGCATCACGCTGAACGGCGACGTTCTCCTCGCCCAGGCCAGCGGCGAAGAATCGGGGCGCCGCGACATCGGCTGCAACACCATCCTCGAACGCGGCTACCGCTCCGACCTCGCCATCTTTCCCGAACCCTCCAACTTCCGCATCTACCCCACCGCCAAGGGCGAGCTCTATTTCCGCCTGACCGTCCCCGGCAAATCGACGCACATCTGCAACCGCAACCTCGTCGCCCAGGCGCTCCCCCACGGTGTGGAGCGGCCGGGGGTCAGCGCCATCGACAACATGCTCAAGTATCAGCTCGCCTTTCTGGAGCTGGAGCGGCAGTGGTTTCTCTGGCGCACCCACCCCAACGTCGATCCCGGCGGCATGTACATCAACATCAACACGATGCAGGCCGGTACGTCGATCACCTCGATCCCCGACTCCTGCGACGCCACCGGCTCGCTCCTCTTCTACCCCGACCTCACCGCCGACGAGGTCATGGACGAGATCCGGGCCACGGTCGACCGGGTTACCGCGGGCGACTATTGGCTCCGCGAACACCCTCCCGTCCTCGATCTGCCTCTGGACGCCACGTCCAACGCCCCTTGGGTGAAAGAACCCGTCAATATGCCGTTCGACCACCCTGGAGTGCTCACCATCGCCAGCACCCTGGAAACCGTCTCCGGCCGCCAGCCGGTCGTGGAGACCTCGCCCTTCGTCTGCGATGCCAACTTCTGGTTCCCCCTCGGGCAGCCCTCGCTCATCTTCGGACTCGGCGACCCGAGCTGGGGCATCCACGGCACCAACGAGTTCCTGCCTGTGGCCGATCTCATCGAGGCCACCAAACTCTTCGCCGCCATCACCATGGCCTGGTGCGGCGTGGACGCCACGACCAATGCCGCCTGAGACTTCGCAGGAGGACCATGGCGGGCGAGAGATTCATGCGGTCCAGTGTGTGGGGGAAGATTGCGAAGGTTGCGAAGATTGCGAACTCTGGCGGGGGTAGGCAACCTGGAACGGTTGCCCTGACCACTGGCGCCAAGCGGTGGAGAGGGATTGGGGGTGAGTGCTGTTCTACCCTCGCTTCCAATCCGCCGCGGCCCGGGCGAACCAGCGCTCTCCGTCATGCCGGCAGGCAACCGGCAACCCGAAGCAGGCGCTGAGGTTCTCGCTGGTCAGCACATCACCGATGTCTCCCGCTGCTACCACCCTCCCCTCGCGCAGCAATAGCGCATGGGTCGTGGATGGCGGTATCTCCTCCAGGTGGTGCGTGACCAGCACCGAGGTCAAGTCGGGCTGCTCCCGGCTCAGCCGGTCGAGCGCGGCGATCAACGCCTCCCGCGCCGCCAGATCGAGTCCTACCGCTGGCTCATCGAGCAGGAGGAGCCGGGGTCGCGCGATCAGCGCGCGGGCGATGCGCACGCGCCCGCGTTCGCCCTGCGAGCACGTCGCAATCTCTCGCTCCGCGAGGTCGGCGCACCCGAGCAGAGCCAGCATCTCGCCGGCTCTGGCTCGGTCTTCGTCGGTGTAGGTCCACCACAACGGCCGCAGGGTCGCGCCAATACCGGTGAGCACTACATCCTCGGCCGTCAGCCAGTCGAGCACCGCTCCGCCCGCATCGACGTAGCCAATGTGTCCCCGCAGCGCCGGCATATCGACCTGCCCCAGCGTCTTGCCGAGCACCGAAACGCGGCCACGACTCGGATGCCGCCATGCCCCCGCCAGCGAGAGCAGCGTGCTCTTTCCCGAGCCGTTGGGACCGATCAGCGCCCAGCGCTCCCCCGGCTGCACCGTCCAGTCGATTCCGCGCAGGATGTCAGCGCCCTGCGGCGTCCAGATGCTGACCCCGTCGAACGTCAGCGACGTCGCGTCGGCGGTTGTTTGCGCGCTTGCCGCGGCAGTTGCGGCGATCACGAGAGCCGCGTGACCGGGTTGACCAGCGATCCGATCCCGGCGATGTCGATCGTGACCTCGTCGCCGTCCTGCAGGGTGAACTCCAGCGGCGGCACGATCCCCGTGCCGGTCATCAGAAAGACCCCCGCCGGAAAGGCGTTCGCCCGAAAGAGGTAGTCTCGGAGATCGTCGAAGGTGCGATGCATCTGTCCCGTCGAGGTCGAGTCCTGGAACAGGATTTCCCCGTTGCGCCGGATCGTCAGATCGATGGCCAGGTTCGAGGGTTCGTCCAGTTCATCGACCGTCATCACCAGTGGCCCCAACGCGGCGGAT
>DASSOW010000121.1:0-6141 GCA_035700175.1 Gemmatimonadales bacterium
TGCAGCTTTCCCACCTGCGTTCCCGCACTGGCGCGGAGCTGCGCGAAAAGCTCTGCTTCTCGCTCGAGCAGTCGTTCTTCGGCGCCCAGGACCTTCGATTCGTATTCCTTGAGCTCGGGCGTCACATAGCGCTCGGCGCCCGAGAGCGTCTGCCGGCGCTCGTAGTCTGGCGGCACCCGGCTCGCCTGTGAGTGAGTGACCTCGAGGAAGTACCCGAAGACCTTGTTGAAACCGACCTTCAGTGACGAAATGCCGGTACGTTCACGCTCGCGCTGCTGCAGCGTGGCGATGTAGCGCTTGCCGCCATCACGCAGGTCGCGCAGTTCGTCGAGCTCGGCGTCAAAGCCGGGCCGGATCACGCCGCCATCGCTGAGCAGGGCAGGGGGGCGCTCGGTGAGCGCACTGCTGAGCTGGGTGGTGAGATCACCATGCAGGTCGAAGCGCTGCTCCACACGCGCGAGATGACGGCTGGCGTCGCGATCACCGAGCCCGCGCAGGGCGTCCAGCACATCCGGGAGCCGGGAAAGCGAATCGCGGAGCGCCGCCATCTCACGCGGCGTGGCTCGGCCCGCGGCGGCGCGTCCCGAAAGACGCTCGAGATCGCGCACTCCGTCGAGCGCGTCACGCAGCCGCTCCCGACTCCGGTGATCCTTGGTGAGAACTTCCACCGCATCGAGCCGGGCGTTGACGGCGTCGGTGGTGGCGAGCGGGGAGAGCAGCCACTGGCGCAGGAGGCGCGCGCCCATCGAGGTGACGGTGGCGTCGAGTGTCTCGAGCAGGGTGGCGCCACGCGCGCCGGCCCGGAGCGGTTCCACCAGCTCGAGATTGCGGCGGGTCATCTCGTCCAGCCAGAGAAACGAGCTGCTGCGGCGGATGGTGGGACGCGACAGATGTGGCAGGCCGCCAGGCTGGAGCTCGGTCAGGTAGCGGAGGAGGGCGCCCGCGGCACCAACGGCCGCTGCGTCATCTGCACCCACGCCCAATCCATCGAGCGACGCGAGGTGGAACCGGCGGCAGAGATCCTCACGCGCGAGCTCGGGATCAAATTCCCACGCCTCGCGTGCCGTGCGCATGACACTGTCATCCACCGGAATGGCCGCGTCGGCCACGGCGACGATCTCCTGCGGCGCAAGCCGAGCCAGCGCCTCAGCCACGCCATCGGCGCCGATGCTCTCGAGCAGGAATTCGCCGGTGGAGAGATCCACTGCGGCGAGTCCGCAGGCTGGGCCAATGGAGAGGGCCACGAGAAAGTTGTTCCGGCTTCCCGGCAGCCAGCCGTCCTGCAGCATGGCGCCGGGCGTGACCGTCTCCACTACTTCACGCCGCACGATCCCCTTGGCCAGCTTGGGATCCTCCACCTGCTCGCAGATGGCCACTCGATGGCCGGCGCTTACCAGCTGGCGGAGGTAGTCGGCGGCGGCCCTCACCGGCACGCCCGCCAGCGGCACGCCATCGCCGCGCGATGTCAGGGTGATATCGAGAACGCGCGCGCCCAGCTCTGCGTCGTCGAAGAACATCTCGTAGAAGTCGCCCATGCGGAAAAACAGGATCGCGTTCTGGTGTCGGGCCTTGATCTCGCGATACTGCTGCATGAGCGGCGTGCTGCCTCGGCGGGCGCCGGTGCTCATTGATCCCTGACGATGAAGGCGCCGGGGAATTCCTTCGCCAGTTGGCGCTGCGCCGCCGCGGCGTCGTCGCGAGACGTGTACCCGCCTGCCCGCACCTTGAGGAACCCACCTTCCTCGACGGTTACCGCGTCATATCCCAGCGCCCGCACCCGCGCGGCGGTCTCATTGGCCTGCGCCCGGGTCCCGGCGGCGACGACCTGAACGCGGTAGAGGGTCGCGGGTCGCGAGTCGCGGGTCGTGGTTGTATCAGGTGGACGGCTGGCCCCGGTTTCCACCGGGGTGACAGGCTGGACGGCTGGCCGGCTGGTGTCTGGCATTTCACGTCCGGCGTCCGGCGACTCTTCTACCGCGACTCGCGACTCGCGACCCGCGACCACTATCGTATCCCTCGGCGCTCCCGCCGGCGCCTTGGCGCTTGCTTCGGCCAGGGCGGTCGCTGGGCAGCGGCGAGCGAACGTCTGTAATTGATCGCGTACAGTGGCGGAGCCGTCAGCCACACGGGCCAGGCCCATGCCGACCCATTCGCAGCCGGACTTTTCCTGGTGGGCGTCGAAATAGGTGCGCGCCGCCCAGAACGCCGCATCGGCAAAGACATCGGATCGGGGAAAGTCGGTGCGCAGGCGTTCGAGGTCGCGCATGGCGGCGGGAAGGTTGCCGCCGGCGTAATCCAGCTGTGCCAGGCGCAGCAGCGCGTCGTCGGCCCAGGGCGAGAGCGACTGTTCCACCACCACCTGCTGCAGCATGCGCCGCATGCTGTCCGGGTCGGTCGACAGGATGGCGGCGGTGTACAGCGCCTCGGCGAATCGCGGAGTCTTCTGGTCGGACGAGGCCCTGACGGCACGGACCATGGCCAGGGCGGAATCACGGTTGCCATCCTGTGCCAGCGCCACCGCCTGGCGCAGCTGGGGATCGGTCTGCGCCGCCAGCGAGCTGGCAGAGAGCACGGCCGCGCCAATTACCACGGCGACACAAAGCCACCGCCGCATCATGCCGCGCCTGCCGGAGCTGGAGCGCTGTGGGCGATCCGCACGATCATGTCGGAGAGAATGGCCTGCTCACTCGAGAGGCTGGTGTTCTTGATGGATCGATCCGCCAGGAGCGCCGCTTCCAGCGCCACCCTGATGCGCGCGGCCGGCCAGCGCGCACTCCATGTGGCCCAGAGGGACGCTTCGGAACCCCACGGTCCCAGTCCACCAGGCCGGCCCGCGCTCAGTGCGGCAAACGCGGCGTCCGAGAGCGGTTTCCCGCGCTGGCCCTTTTCGTAGGCTGCGCGAACGATACCGACACCAATGAAGGTCGTCCCGACGAGGGAAACCAGCCGCACACCGCTCACCCCGGACTGGCTCAGCACACTGGGCAGGAGCTCCAGCGCCCTGGCGGGATTGTCCTCGAGGATGGCTGCGCGCCAGTCCAGCGGCGTCTCACCATGCCGCACGCCGACGAGATCTTCCACCTGCTTGACCGTGATGGCGGTACCGGCAGGCAGGGACGCAAGTTTGTCGAGTTCGATGCTGATGGCGCTCAGGCCTGCGCCGGTAACCGTCATCAGGTGATCGACGGCGCCATCCTCGAAGGTGAGCCCGCGATCGGCAGCTTTGCGATCGAGCCAGCGGCGTGCGTCAGCCGCGCTTTCCATGGCGCACGCAATCGGCTCCGCATGCTTGAGCAGGTCCTTGTCCGGCTTCTCCTCGCCGGCGCCCTGCACCAGGACCAGGACCGTTTCCGGTGACGGATGCTCGAGATAGCGGAGCACGGCGGACCGGCCCCGGGTGCGGCGCTTCCATTGCTCGACATCGCGGATGACCACGACCCGCCGGGTAGCCATCATCGGCAGCGTGGTGCAGAGCGCCTCGACGGCTTCCGGATCCAGCGTGCCGGCCGACAGCTGGTCGAGGTTGAAGTCGCGCATCCCGGGGTCGAGCGCCAGGTCGAGGATGTAGCGGATTGCATCATCCTTGAGCACGTCCTCGGGCCCGTAGATGTAGTAGGCCGCATGCGGCTCGCCGCGCTTGAACGCGGCGGAGACTTTGCTGAGGGGGGAGGCCATTGGGGAAAGGTAAATAGGGGCCGGGGATCAGGGGTTAGGGATTAGGGTCGAGAGACAGGCCCCCGTTCGCGCGCCCTGGTCCCTAACCCCTAATCCCTAGCCCCTTGCCCTGATCGCCCCCACTGCACAGAGCGTCTTCCCATCCTGTATCTCTCCCCGGTCGGCCATGGCGATGACCTCTGAGAGACGGAGGGTGTGGATTTCCAGGAATTCATCCGGCTCCGTCCGTGCCGTGCCGGCCTCGAGGCCGGTGGCGAGAAAGAGGTGGATGCGCTCATCGGTGAAGCCGGGTGTAGTGTAGATGGTGATGAGCGGGCGCATTTCGGCGGCGGTGTAGCCGGTTTCCTCCATCAGCTCGCGATGGGCGCAGGTTTCCGGCGGCTCGCCCGGCTCCAGCCGTCCGGCGGGAATCTCCCACACATAGCCTTCGGCGGCGTGACGGAACTGGCGGATGAGGATCACGCGCGGATCCGGATCGGCGGGATCGTCGAGGAATGGCAGCACCGCCGAGGCACCGGGATGGCGAATCATCTCGAGGGTGCCCTCGGACCCGTCGGGAAAGCGCACGGTGTCGAGGTCGAGGTTGAGAACCTTGCCGGTGTAGATGCGGTTGGTGGATAGGAGGGTCATGGGGGTGGTTTACGGTCGCTGGCCATTGGCTGCTGGTCGCTGGTCCCTGCCAGCATCCAGCAGCCAACCGCCAGCGTCCATTATCGCCCGTCGGGGCCCAGCACCGTGACGGGGCCCAGGTTGAGTGCTTCGATGCCCGGCTGGATCTTGGCGAGGTCGCCCACCACCACGATCGTGAACTTGTCCGGGTGCAGTTGCGACTTGGCCACCCGGTTGACGTCCGCGGTCGTGACGGCCTCAGTCCGCTTCACGAAATCGGTGAGTTCGCTGGGCGGGAGTCCGAGCAGGGCCAGGTCCGCCAGCCGGTTGGCCACGCCCGCGTCAGTCTCGATGAGCCGAGGATAGCTGCGCACCAGCGCGCCCTTGGCAAAGGCCACCTCGTCGTCGGTGGCGGGGCGGCTGGTTCGGATCCCGGTGAGCTCATTCATGAACTGCACGAGCGAGCTGTCGGTCACCGCAGTGAAGACTCCGGCGCTGGCGGTAAACGGCCCCGGCCCCCGATCGAACGACCAGCTGCTCCGCGCGCCGTAGGTGTAGCCCTTGTCCTCGCGCAGGTTGAGGTTGATGCGGCTGGTGAATTGCCCGCCGAGCACCGCGTTCAGCACCGAGAGGGGATAGTAGTCGGGCGACATGCGCGGCACGCCGGCGTGCCCGATCCGGATTTCGCTCTGGGCCGCACCCGGCTTGTCCACCAGGAACACGCCGGTCTTGCTCGCTGTCGGGGCAGCCGGTGCGGCCGTGGCGATGGCCGGCACCGTGCCCCGCTTCCAACTGGCGAACGCCAGGTTGGCGTAGCGCGCCGCCTGCTCGGGCGTGACATCGCCCACGATGACCAGCACGGCATTGTTGGGGAGATAGAACTGCCGGTAGAACCCGGTAATGCCGTCGCGTGTGAGAGCGGTGATGGACTCGGTGGTGCCGTCACCAGCATGGCCATAGGGGTGATCGTCGCCGAAGATCAGCCGGTCGAATGTCTCCGACGCAATGACCGTGGGCTGATCCTTCTGCCGGGCCAGATTCTGGAGCCGCGACTTCCGGTCCCGCTCTATCTCTTCAGTAGAGAATGCCGGCTGCGTCACCATCTCGCCCATCAGCGCAAACGCGGAGTCGGCGGTGCGGGTGAGCGTGGAGAGACTGACGGTGGTTTCCTCCGTTCCGGCGCCGGCACGGAGCGTCACGCCGAGCTGGTCAGCCGCCTCGGCGAACTGAGTGGCGCTCCGCCGAGTGGTGCCTTCGTCCAGCAGGCCCGCGGTGACCGAAGCGATGCCGGGGCTGGTCCCATCCTGCGCAGCACCAGCCCGGATCACGAGCTGCGCATTGATGGTCGGCAGCTCCTTGTCGGTCACCACCCAGAGGGTAAGCCCATTTGGCAGCGAGCGCTGCACCACAGTGGGCGCCCGCACCGCCGGCGTGGGGCCGGCCGCCGGCTTCACCGTGCGATCGAGCTCCTGCGCGTGAAGAGCAGGAGGTATGGTGATGAGGCCAGCCAGAAGGAGCGCAGGCCAGGAGATCGCGCGGCGATGGGGCAGCCGCAGGCCGCGAGCGATGCGGGGTGAGATCGCGTGGCGATGGGGCGGCCGCAGGCCGCCCGTACACAGGCCTGGAGAGATCATCTTGCCCGCCCTGTCCGTCCTGTCCGTCCTGTCCGTCCTGTCCGCCCTGTCCGTCCTGTCCGTCCTGTCCGTCCTGTCCGTCATGGCGTGGCCTCCGTCGGCTGGGCGGCAAGGTCGGTCTGGCCGTTCGGCACGATGGACAGCACCACCTTGGGCTTGTTGGCCAGGTATTGCGACGCGACCCGCTTGACGTCGTCGGCGGTCACGGCGCGCGAACGCGCCA
>DASSOW010000122.1:0-2987 GCA_035700175.1 Gemmatimonadales bacterium
CTGACCTCGGCGCCCGCCCCGGTCGAATCGGCACGGCCCGACTGCCCGCCCGGCCTGGCACTGCTGGTGTCGCGCCTGCTGCAGAAGGATCCGGCCGACCGCCCCGCCGATGCGCAGACGGTGCTCAAGTCGCTGGGTGCCGTGAGCACCACGTCATCCGAATCGGCTCGGCTCTCTCCCAGGGGCCGGCTGATCCGGTCGCTCCTCGCCTGGGCCGCGGCGACACTGGTGGTCTGGATTGTGGCCCGCGCTGCGGTGGTGGGGATCGGTCTCCCCAGCTGGACGGTGACCGGCGCCGTAGGCGTGATGCTCCTGGGTCTCCCCGTGCTGCTCGCCACCGGCTGGGCCAAGTGGATGGCGCGGCGCGCCGCGTCCGCCACGCCAACGCTCACGCCCGGTGGCACCGCCGCGCCGAGGCTGCCCTCGGGCACCATGGCGACGATCGCCATCAAGGCCAACCGCCATCTCTCCTTCCGGCGCGCCACCCGGGGCGGCATCTACGCCATGGGCGCGTTCATCCTCCTCATCACCGCCTTCATGGTGACAAGGGCCATGGGCATCGGGCCCGCGGCCTCGCTCTTTGCCGCCGGCACGCTCAGGAACCAGGACCATATCCTGCTCGCCGATTTCACCACGGGCGCGGACGATTCGGCGCTGGCGCCCATCATCCACGAAGCGGTGCGCGCCGCCATGTCGCAGTCCACCGCGGTGCGGCTGCTCGACGCGTCGGATGTGGCCAGGACCCTGAGCCAGATGCAGCGGCCCGACACCACGAAGGTCCAGGGCGACGTGGCCCGGGAGCTGGCCCAGCGGGCCGGCGCCAAGGCTATCCTCGCCGGGCGACTGGTGCGCGGGACCGATGGCTACTTCCTGTCCGTGGAGCTGACCGACGCAGAGAATGGCAGCGTGCTCGCTTCGGTGCAGGAGCGCGCCAGGGGCGACGATGAACTGCTCGAGTCGGTGGACCGAGCCGTCAAGGAGGTTCGCAGCAAGATCGGCGAGTCGCTCCGCCAGGTGCAGCGCGCCGTGCCGCTGGCGCAGGCCACCACGGCGTCGCTTCCGGCGCTCCGGCTCTACACCGAGGCAGTGCACGCCAATGATGTCGAGGGCGATCTCGCCGGTGCCGAGCGGGACCTGCGCGAGGCCCTGAAGCTCGACTCGACCTTTGCGCTGGCCTGGCGCAAGCTGGCGGTCACCCTGTTCAATCAGGAGCGGTCGCAGGCCAGCATCGATTCCGCGCTCGAGCAGGCTTTCCGCTACGCCGATCGCCTCCCGCCGGTGGAGCGGAACCTCATCAAGGGCTTCTATTACGAGCGGCACTCGAGCCAGGCCGACCGCAGCAAGGCGATTGACGCATCCCGGGCGGTGCTGGCGGTTGATTCGCTCAACTTGACCGCGGCAAGCCAGATGCTCTTCGATTATTACGCCCGGGGCGACTACGACAGTGCCGTCGTCTACGCCGCCCTGAAGCTGCGCTTGGATACGACAATCACGAACAGCCGGGTCGCGCTGGCGGAAGCGCTTTCGGCCGCGGGGCGGAGCGGCGACGCGCGGAAGCTGCTGGCAGGGATCGATACAAGCGCACTGACGATCGGCGACCGCTATTTCCTCCTGCAGGCCCGGTTCGATCTGGGCGAGACATCGTCCGTGGAGCGAGCGGCTGAGTCACTGTCAGCCACCACGGACCCGTTCTGGCGCGCCGCCATGCTCGAGTCGCTATCACAGCTGCAGGCGTTCGGCGGGAAGCTCACCAAGGCCGTCGCGGCGCTGGAGCAGGCAAGCGGCATCTGGCAACAGCAGGAGCAGCGTTCGCTGTTCGAGCGGGAACAGTACTTCGCGGCCGGCACCGAGATCAGTCTTGGCGACACCCGCGCTGGAGTCGCGCGGCTGAACCGGCGCCTCGCCACGCCGGCGTGGCAGGGCACGACGGCAAGTCTGACCAGCTATGCGCAGGCGGCCTGCCTGCTGGCCATTGCCGGCGCGGCGAGCGACGCGCGTGCCCTGATGGCCCGGGCCCGGGCCGCGTGGCCGGAGGCGGCGAAGCATGGATTCTCCTCCGACTGGGTTCAGGCGGCGGACGGTGAAGTGGCGCTGGCGGGTGGCAACGCGAACGAAGCAATCGCCAGGTTCCGCGACGCCAGCGTCGCAGACGACGGCGGGGAAAGTGAAGCCCGCCCCTGGGCGCTGTTTGGGCTGGCGCGGAGCTATGATGCCCTGGGCCAGGCCGATTCAGCCATTGCCGCGCTGGAACGCTACCTCGCCACCCCGCGGTACAAGCGCCTGTTCAATGCGGCTGACCCGTTCTTTGCGGCGACGGTCCAGAAGCGGCTGGGCGAGCTCTACGATGCGAAGCACGACAAGAGCAGGGCGCTGGAGCACTACGGCGCGTTCGTGGAGCAGTGGAAGGATGCCGATGCCAACCTGCAGCCCACGGTGCAACAAGTGAGGAAGCGGATGGCGGAGCTGGCGGGGGAGGGGGCGTAAGGCGTGAGGTCGAGGGTCGAGGGTCGAGGGACGAGGGTCGAGGGTCGAGGGGCGCGCCGAAGCTCTCCAGCTCGTCATTCCCGCGTTCGCGGGAATGACGGACGGGCAAGCTCCTGCTCGCCCTGCTCGCCCTGCCGTCCCGCTCGCCCTGTGTCCCCGCTCATCCCTCCGGCGTCACTGCTCCAAACCGGAGGAACCATGCTTACCCGGCGCCAGCTGTCCGCCCTGTCCGCCCTGTCCGTCCTGGCCGCCTGCAGCTCCACCGATCCTACCGACCCCTTCCCCGGCATCACCATCACGACCGACAAGGCCAGTTATACCACCGCCGAGCCCGTCGTGGTGACGCTTACCAACACGACAAACTCGGAGGTCGGGTATTCCTCCTGCCCCGAGCGATGGGACCACAAGGTCGATACCGGCTATGTGCGATTCGAAGAATTCCAGGAGTGCCTGGTCGGCTCGGTGCCGCTCCCGGCCGGCGAGTCGGCCACGCTCAGCTACAC
>DASSOW010000123.1:0-5221 GCA_035700175.1 Gemmatimonadales bacterium
AGGAAGAAATAGGGATCCTGCGACAGCCCCACGGCCCAGTTAAAGCGATGCGAGAGGTCGGCGTAGACCGCCAGCAGCTGCGACTCGACGAAGCTGCCGTTCACGTACCCGGCAAAGACCATCTGGTGATTGCCGAGCATATCGCTCAGCTGCACGGCACTGCCGCCAAAGAAGCCACGCCCGAACGTATCACGCGTGTAGCCGATCGACGGACGCGCCACATAATCGGGCGTGAAATGCACGCGGTAAGGACGAACCGAGAACTCGCCGGTGTCCGGCAGGTTGAGGCTTGCGGAATCGAGCAGCGCCACGATGGACACCGGTCCAGCGTTGGGCGTGGTGGAGTCGGCGGCTCCCAGCTTGCCGGCGGCGCGCAGGCCTTGCTGCGAGCGATAGAGCGAGCCGCCGACGCCCACGCCCGCCTGCGGCTCCTGGCGCTGGCCGGTGCTGTCGGCGACGGCCGTGTCCACCGGGGTCGGCTCCATGGCGTTGGCGCCGATGCTGGCGATCGCGGTGGCGCTGTCCGCCTGGGTCGGTGTCCACGGGGCGCGCTTCAGGCTCCGCGGATTGTCGATGGCGTAGACGTCATACTTTTCCTTCTCGTAGTACACGAACGCCATGCGGTCCGCGCCCCGCGCCCAGGTGAGGACCGGGCTGAGCGGCGTGATGCCCTGCGCCCCGGTGTAGAGATCGGTGAGCTGGTACACCTGGTCATCGCCGAAGTCGTACAGAAAGACGTTGCTGACGCCGGTGCGGTCGGAGATGAAGCCGATCGAGCGGCCGTCTGGCGCCCATTGGGGGCTGCTGTTCTTGCCCCGGTCCATGTGATCGAGCACCCGGATCTGGCCAGTGGCCAGGTCGTAGAGCGCGATACGGAAATTGCCGAACGTGAGCTGCCCGAAATCGGTCTTCGGGCCGCGATCGGTAGTGAAGGCAATCTGCTTTCCGTCCGGAGACCAGACCGGATCGAATTCGGCATTCTTGTCGTTGGTGAGGCGGCGCAGGTTCTTGCCGTTCCGGTCCACGATGAACAGGTCGGCAATGCCGCCATCGTAGCCGGTAAAGACCAGCTGCTGCCCGTCCGGGCTGAAGCTCGGCGTGGTCACGCCGTTCAAGTCCAGCTTGATCCGGTCGGCCACCTTGTTGCGGTCCACGTCGATGACCAGGATCTCGTCCTTGGGGCCGCGCTTGGCCGCCACGACGACGTACTTCCCGTCGGGCGAAAAGCTGGCCGACGAGTTGATGAACCGGAACGTCTCGTAATTGCTGTCGAAAGTGGACTTGAAGAGCCGCTTCTGGCGCTCGCCGGTGTGGCCATCGGCCAGGTAGAGGTCCACGAAGTAGAAGTTGGCCTCGCTGAAATAGGCCACCCGCGACCCGTCGGGCGAGAACGCCGGCGCAAGGTGCAGGGTGCCGTCGGATTTTTGCTCCGTGAGCAGCGGTTGAGCCACCGCCGCTGCCGTGGTACGGCTGCCGAGCTCGGGCAGGTAGGTGCGCAGCACGGCATCGCGCCACTGCTGCGAGAGCTGGTCGAGTGAGAGCCCGATGGTCCTCCGGAAGGCGCCATCCAGCCCCGAGACCCGTGAGTTGCTCAGGATGGCGCCGATGGCCTCGTCTCCCCAGCGCTGGCCGATATAGGCCATCAGCGCCTCGCCGAAGCGATAGGGAAAGATCCGCGGATCGGTTTCCATCTGCCGGATCGAGGGCAGCTTGTTCTCCAGCGAGGCATCGCGCAGCCACATGGCGGTGTTGGGATCCACCGGGCCGATTGCGAGGTACTCCGCCATGCCTTCCATGAACCAGAGCGGCGGGTTCACCGAGATAAGCGTCCCGATACCGGCGCCGGCCTTGCCGCCGGAATAGATGTCGTACTGGAACTGGTGCACCATCTCGTGCGTGAGCACGTGCTCGTTTTCGGCGTAGGAGCCGGTGAGCGGGAAGATGTTGCGGTGCTTCAGGAAGTCGGTGAATCCGCCGGTGCCCTCGCCCACTTCGCCGGGCGTGGCGTTGGTCTGGATGAAGTCCGAGTGCGAGGCATACACAATGATCGGCTTGCGCTCGCGGAACTGGTGATTCAGCACGCGGGACAGCCGGCCGTACGAGCGCTCGGCCATGCGGGCGATGTCGAAGGCCGCCTCCCGCTCGCGCTCGTAGAAGTACACGTCGAAGTGTTCGGTCTTGATGACCTTGAACCCGAAGGCCTCGTACTGGACCTTGTTCTGCCCGAAATACTGCGCGTGGAGCCGCGCGGGCAGGAGGACGAGCAGGGAAGGCAGCAGCGCCAGCAGGTGGCGACGGAACATGGCGACCTCGTCAGGGAGTGCCGAGCGGCAACTCCAGGGCATCACTCCAGAGCCGCTCAAGCTGATAAAACGACCGCGTCTCCGGGTGGAACAGGTGGACCACGAAATCGACGTAGTCCAGGAGAACCCATCGGCCAGTGGCCAGACCCTCCGCGTGGTGCGTGGGCAGGCCAGCCTTGTCCATTTTCGCCATCACCGACTCGGCGATGCCTCGCACGTGTGCTTCGGACGTGCCCGAGGCCAGGACGAAATAATCGGTGGCGTCATTGACGCCGTGCAGGTCGAGGACCACCACAGCCTGGCCCTTGAGGTCTTCGATGGCATCCACCGCGCGCCGCACCTCGGGGGGGAGCGTGGTCCGCGCCATCATGCTGCTTCCTCGTCGTCCTCGACCTGATAGAACACTGCCCACGCGCCCGGGCCCACATGGGTTCCCAGCACTCCCGTGGCCAGCGTCACGAAACAATCCACCGGCTGGACCGCCGCCACGATGGCGGTGCGCAACCGCTCGGCTGCCTCGGGTGCTTCCGCATGACCGATCCCGAAGCGCACTCGCCGCGGCCGCGGCGTGAGGCGCCGTTCGAGCAGCGACAGGACCCGCGGCACCAGGTTATCCCGTCCTCGCACCCGATCGAGCGGAACCACCTTTCCCTCTTCGTTCAGTGTCAGGATCGGCTTCACGTCCAGCATGCCGCCGAGCCATGCCTTGCCGCGGCTCACCCGCCCGCCCCGAATCAGGTTGTCGTACCGGTCGACCGTGAGCAGCATGCCGGAGCGATCGCGGATACGTTCCAGTTCACGCTGGATGGCCTGACCGGTCCAGCCGGCCTCGGCGAGTTCGGCAGCCCGCAGCGCCAGCAGCCCCAGGCCCAGGGAAGCGCTACGGCTGTCCACAAGGTGGATGCCTTCCGTCCCGCCGGCCTTCCGCGCGGCCACCGCTGACTGGAAGGTGCCCGATAGCCCGGAAGACAACAACACCGCCACGATCTCGTGTGCCTCCTGCTTCGCGTCGCGAAAGACCCGGATGAACTCGCCGGGGGTCGGCTGCGACGTGGTCGGCAGCTCCTTGCTGGTGCGCAGCCGGCGGTAGAACTCCTCCGGCCGCAACTCGACCCGGTCCCGGAAGGTTTCCGGCCCGAACATGACCTGCAAGGGCACGAGCGTGATGCGGTGTCGGTCGAGCACGGCATCGGGCAGGTCGGCCGAGCTGTCGGCGATCACTGCCACCTGGCGCCGTTCATCGTGGGCCAGGTGTGCATGCTGCGCGCGCATGTCCTCGGCTTTGGTCGTCGCGACCCGTCCCCAGCGTGCCGCATAGCTAAAGACGGCATCCGGCGTGTCGGTATGCACATGGATCTTGAGGATGTCGGCAGCGATGGCGACGACGACGGATCCGCCGAAGTCATGCATGGCAGTACGCACTTCATTGGCGGGCGGCAGTGATTCACCCCGTACCAGTACCTCCGTGCAATAACGGAAGTCGCGCTCCGACGCTACCTCCGCCAGCGCGGCGGGGACCAGTTCGGATTCAGTGGGGAGGGGCAGGCTGTCGGCGGGAAGGATGGGATCCCCTTCGATGAAACGCACCACGCCCTCGAGCATGCGAACGAACCCCTTACCGCCTGCGTCCACGACGCCGGCGTCCTTGAGCACCGCCATCAGCTCGGGCGTCCGCGCCAGCGCCTCTTCTCCCTCGGCCAGCATCAGGCGCATGAATTCCGCAATGTCGTCGGTCTGGAGCGCGGCACGTTCGGCGGCGGCGGCCGCGTCACGCGCAACCGTCAGGATGGTGCCTTCACGCGGATCATCGAGGGCGTCGTACAGGCGGTCGGAGCCCTTCCGGATGGCGTCTGCGATGCCCGCCGCGTGGGCCTGGGTTGCATCCCCGAGCCCCTCGGCAAAGCCGAGCAGGAAATGGGCGAGCATCATCCCGGAGTTGCCACGCGCCCCCAGGACCGCCGCGTGCGAGGCGGTGCGGGCGGTTTCCGAAAGTGACGCGTCGCCGAGGGCCCGGAGGGCATCGGCGACGGCTCGGAGGGTCAGGCTGAAGTTGGTGCCGGTGTCCCCATCGGGCACCGGAAAGACATTGATGCGGTTGATCTCTTCGCGGCCAGCCGCAACCCAGTCCGACGCCGCATGCAGCGATCGGGCAAGGCGCGGACCGTCCACATAGGAGATCCCCACGCGGGACGCTATTCCGCTGCCGTGACCGTCACGCGGACTTTTGCTTCGACCTCGGGATGGATGCGAATGGGCACCATGTGCTCACCCAGCGACTTGATCGGCTGCTCGAGGTCGATACGACGGCGGTCCACCTCAAAGCCCTGCGCCTTGAGTGCCGCCGCGATATCCGACGTGGTGACAGAGCCGAACAACTTGCCTTCTTCGCCGGCGTTGCCGGTGAGCGCGAGCGTCACGGCGTTGAGCCGGGCGGCCAGGGCCTCCGCCCCATCCTTCTCCGCCGCCAGGCGCACGGTGCGGGCGCGCGTTTCGGCCGCGATGCGCTTACGGTTCCCCTCGGTCGCTTCGTACGCGAGCCCCTGGGGCAGCAGATAGTTGCGGGCGTATCCAGGCCGGACGCGCACCAGCTCCCCCGCCTTGCCCAGCGACTTCACGTCATCGCGCAGAATTACTTCGATCATCGGTTCCATCCTCCGGTTGCGGCACGCCGAAGCGCCGCCTGAAATCTATCCAACTATCCGACAACCCCAGCAACGCCAGCCCGGTGCTCGCGATCGGCAGGAAGAATGCCGACACCACCGCCAGCGCGACATTCACCCCGCGAGGCACATGCACCGCCGCCGAGCGGTAGACGGCGAGCCCGCGAAGCGCGTAGCACGCCGCCATGACCACCGCGAGGTTGGCGGCCCAGATCCGGAGCGATAAGCCCAGGAGATAGCCGCCCTGCAGCGGCGCCA
>DASSOW010000124.1:0-4555 GCA_035700175.1 Gemmatimonadales bacterium
GGATCATAGATCTCCGCGCTGGAAAGAAACGTCCAGCCGCGGCCCACGCCGCCGACGAAGAGCACATGGCCATCGCTCAGCAGCGTTGCGGTGTGCCCGCTCCGCCCTTCGCTGAGCGAGCCCGCCGATTGAAACCGGTGAGTCGCCGGGTCGAAGATCTCGAGGGAAGCCAGGTAGTTCCCGTTATATCCGCCTGCAATCAGCACGCGGCCATCGGGAAGCAGGGTCGCCGAGTGATCGATTCGCCGTTCGGCCATGGCGGGCAGCGGTTGCACCGCGTTGCGGACGGGATCGTAGAGCTCGGCGCTGGCGAGGGCGTCGCCACCGTCGGCCATGCCTCCGGCTACCAGCACCTGTCCTGAGGGAAGCACCGTGGCGGTGTGTGCCGCGCGGGCCGTTCGGAGGGTGGCGACACGTTGAATGGATGGGGCAGAATCGATGAGGCCGGCTGACCCGACAAGCAGGGCTGCGCAGGCGAGACTGACGGGCCTCATGAATGGAATGGAAGACATAGGCGAGCTCCCGCGCGGCAGGTCGAAGTCACAGGCTGTCAGAAGTTGGATACCGCGACCAGCGGAGACGTTTAAATGCCTATCCTGCCGATGTGTGGCGCGACAGCCAGTGCATGACATTGAGTGCAAACTGGCGATTGTCGTACCCCTCGACGTTCATGCCGAACGGACTTTCGTCGTACTGTGACAGCTGCGCGGACACCATGGCGGCCTCGGCAAGCACGACCACGCGACCACCGCCCAGCTCGAACGCGACTGCCTGTGCATGCCCAGCGGCCGACGTGCCCGGGCCGTACTCGACGTGGACCAGGACATCGTTCCCCTTGTGCTCCACCCTCGGCGTTGCGGGATGATCCTCGGCATTGGGCCCGAGCGGCAGGAGGGCGGTGGCACCCGCCGGTACACCCAGCGACTGTCCCGTAAACGTGAGCACGCGCCGCAGGCCGCGGGTGATCGGGTGGTTGGGAAAATCCTGATAGATGATGTGGCTCGGGTCAAACCGGGTGTCGTACGACGTGGAATCTTCCGTGATGCCGCCGCTCATCGACACACCGAGGCGAGCCGCGAGATTGGCCACGGCACTCCCGGTCGGATAGTGATCCGTGATGAGCAGCAACCCGCCGCCGCCGCGAACCCAATTGACCAGCTGCTCGCATTCCGTGTCGGAGAGCGCCGGGTCATCGTTACGCTCATTGGTGCCCAGGGCGTTGGCGATGATGACGACGTTCACTCCCGCCAGGGCCGATGTCGAGATCGGGTCCTTGCCGCGGCGAACCGCGTAGCCATCGTGCCGGATCAGGTCAGCGAGCGGCGCGTAGGTGCCGGTGGCGGTGTGGATGTTATGGTGAGCTTCGTCAATCAGCACCACGGGCCCAGCCGACGCGTAGGCGGGAGACTTGACCGAAGTGTCGAACTTGCGGTCGGGTTTGGCGCCGGAGCGGCTGCAGGCGGCAAGTGCGAGCGCCGTGAGCGCAATGAGTCGCCCTGTCATCGTCGCTCCATGGTTGATTCGGCATTCATGACGAGGAGGAGCGGCCCACAAGAAATCAGCCCCGCCGTTGGGCCTGCGGCTGCTACTCCCGAACTGAGCGCCAGGACCAGGCGGCTGATTCGCACCTGTCTCCCGACGGTGCGCCGGAAAGGGCGCGACGTTCGCGATGGGGACTGTTGTATCAGCAACAGTCGCGCATGGGTGCCGCCGGGACTCGAACCCGGGACGCACGGTCCGATGCCCTGGATACTTCGTGGGAGTCGAACCCACCGCATCAGCTTCCGGCTGTGACCGACCACCGGCACACCAACTTCAAGATATCTGGAGACGTCTCCGGGCCGGATTTGTGGCAGGCAGGCCACGGACCGGGACCAACGGCCTCGCACGTTACGGCTCAGCCAAGCGGCACATGGAGAAGCGCCCGGCCGCGAGGATCCGGCCCCAGGACTCGTGCTCCCAGGTCCCATGGAAACAGTCGCCCTCGCGGACGCCAACCAGCCCGAAGTAGCTGTCGGAGATGTCGGGCCAGAACCGAATCCTGCGCCGTTCCTGATCGCGAGTGAGTGCCACTTCAACCATACCACCGGAGCCCGTGTCGCCTGAGCTGGCCATGACCCTGGCCAGCAGCGCCTTCCGAAACGGCGACGCTGCAGAATCAGAAATGTGGAGTATCGCTGAATCCCGCGCGACAAGGTCAGGCAGCCTGACGCTTGGCACCGGCACCGAGTCGCGACTCGAGACGACGCGCCAGGTACCGACGAGTTCGCGCCGCCAATCCTTCTCCTGCAGCGGCTGCGGGACATCCGGCGGCGGGCGCAGGATATGGGCGCAGCCGCCCACGAGAATCAGGCCGAGCACGGCCGGGAGGCGGCGCACGGTCAGCGGCCTGGAGGAAGCACTGCGGCCTCCTCAACCGATGCAGACTGGGGCTGCGGCGCGGCGGATTGCGCGGCCGAGGCAATCGGTGCACTTGCCGCGAGTGCGATGGAGACCAGCAGCAGCCTGCCGCCCCGGAAGAGGGTCGTCCAGTACGTGCGGTCTTCTTCGCTCAGCACACCCAGTTCCGTCATGATCTCGCGCGCGAACTCAACATCGGCCAGACCACTCGCCGTGATGAGCCCGCGGTCGCGCACGGCCGGCGCGTCGACGTACGCGCCAGATTCGGTGTAGCCGGGCACCTGCTGCTTCAGGTACTCGAGGCCATTGCTCGTGTGCCGTCGCCCGCGCAGCAGCCCGGCGCGAGCGATGGCGGTCGTTGCCGCGCAGATCGCGGCGATGGGCACGCCGGCCGCATCCAGCGTCGTGAGCAGCTCCACCAGCTCGCGCTCCAGTGGTTCTCGTTCCCATCGATCGCCGCCCGGCAGGATAAGCATCGCGACATCTGAAAGATCAACCTCGGCGAGGGCGCCATCGGGCAGGACGGAGACGCCACCCATCGATTCGACCGGCTCCCGGGTGAGCCCGATGACGCGCACCCGGTAGTGGCCGTGCCGGCGGACCTCGGCGAGCGCGTGCGCCGCCTCCCAGTCCGCGAAGCCGGGTACCACGAGGAAGTACACTGCCTTGGTTGGCATATGGGAATCCGGCGCAGGGTGGAGCTACCCAGTCCTTTATAGCGCCCGGGACGCTCGTCCGCCAGCGGACCGTCGCGGCAGCCACAGCGCGGGGCGCCGCCCGCTGCGCCTATTCATGCCGGGACAGCCAGTGCATGACGTTGAGCGCGAACCGCCGATTGTCGTAGCCCTCGACATTCATGCCGAAGGGGCTGCCATCGTACTGCGACAGCTGTGCGGACACCGTGGCGGCCTCGGCAAGCACGACGACACGACCGGCACCGAGCTCGAACGCGACTGCCTGTGCACGCCCTGCGGCCGACGCGCCAGGGCCGTACTCGACGTGAACCAGGACGTCGTTCCCCCTGTGCTCGTCCAACCGGTTCCAGAGACGGTGGTGGATGAAAGACGCGCAGGCGAGTCAGCTACGGGGTGGAGCTCCGTCGCTGGATCAGGTCCCAGCGATTGCCATAGAGGTCCTGGAAGACCACAACCGTGCCGTACGACTCCTCCCTGGGGGTCTCAAGGAACCTGACTCCCTGCGCCCGCCAGCGATGATAGTCGCGCCAGCAGTCGTCGGTTTCCAGAAACAGGAAGACGCGGCCACCTGACTGGTCGCCGATCCTCGCCTGCTGGGCAGGGGTCGCGGCGCGTGCCAGGAGCAGGCATGGGCCAAGGCTGGCATCGCTCCCCCGTGGGCGCACGCGCACCCAACGCTTTGCAGCGTCAAGGGGCGTATCCTCGACCAGCTCGAACCCGAGCGAGTCCACAAAGAAGGCTATGGCCTCATCGTAGTCACGAACGAGGAGCGTGAGGGTACTGAGGGTCTGATTCATGCGCGTTGTCACGCTCAGATTCCTGGCGTCAGTCAGCTTCAGGGGGCATATCAGTGGGCGAGGCCTCCGGCACTTCGGACGGCTTCGATGGCGGCCATCAAGCGAAGAAAGCCGGCATTCTGGTTCCGGTTCAGGGCAGGATTCAACAGCCAGAATGCTCGATGTCGAGCGCCATCACGAACCTCAAGGCCGTAGAGTACACCGTCGAGCGACGGTTGCGATTCCCACCGCGCATCCCACAGTGTGACCGCTGCGATCGTGTCACGGAGGGCGGACCAATTCCGGGGATCAATCGATAGGGTGACGGTGGACTTACCCTCAACACGGTAGTACAGCGTGGCACCGCTAACCGTTTCCTCCAGATGAAAGAGCAGCCATTTCGGCGCGCTTGGGAGAATCAGAAGCCGCACCTGCAGGCCCGCGCTGCTATCGGCGTAAAACGGCTGTTCGTTGAGGGCCTGCAGCCAGGCGGCGAAGTGCGGAGACTCTGCCGCGGCGTCCGGGAAGCGCAAGGCCGCGGCCGACCCTCGCTCGGCCTCGGCCCGACGCTGGCTGAGTGACGGCGCGCAGCCGCTGAGGATGACCGCAGGAAGGATCAGCAGCAATCGGCCTAGCAGTGTCGTGTCTCCTTACGGGCGCCAAATTCCCTCGCATCAGCTGCGA
>DASSOW010000125.1:0-4934 GCA_035700175.1 Gemmatimonadales bacterium
GCATGCGGCAGGACAGGACCACCATCCAGGATCACGATGGGAAAGGCACCGCTCCGGAGCAGCAGCTCACTGCACCAGGCAGCGCGAGCGGGATCGGGCGGGCGGATGACCCAGAGGCCATCATCATCTGCCCGCCGCGCCAGGTGCGCCCAGTCCCGGGGGTTGAGGGTGCGCTCGGCGTCGATGTACGCCACCAGCAGTTCCTGACGGATGGCGCCTTCCACCAGGTGGCGGAGCAGCGTGGTGCGGCCGGAGCCGGCCGGCCCCGCGATCTCGGTGATGAGCCCCCTTGGCAGGGTACCGCCTAGGGCCCGGTCCAGCGGCGCCCAGCCGGTAGCCACCCCCTCCGGCTGGGCCGATGGGGGCGTGACCTGGGCAAGTTCCTGGCGCAGCTCGGCGAGCGACATGACGACCCCGAAGAAAAACCGAAGACTGGGGACAACATACAGCCCGCCGGCGAGGGGCGCCAGCGGGCGCTGACCGCTTAGCGCTTAGCGCTTAGCTCAGCAGCCGGCGACCGTTGACTCGGGTCTTCTTCTTAATGCCCGCAGTCTGCCTGCCCAGCGGGCGCTCGTCGCGCAGTTCCCTGGATTTCATTGCCGGGTGACCACTCGGGCCGAAGACAAGGTCGGGGTTCTCACCCCCAAGTCGCAGCAGCTTGAGTGCTGCCCCTCCTGGTGTGCGGCGTCCGGCCTCCCACGCCTGCACCAGCTTGGTGCTCACGTTTAGATACCTGGCAAAGACGGCCTGGGATGCGTTCACCTGCGCACGCACCGCCCTGATTTCTGCTGCCGTCATCGATGTCGGCGCGGCCGGCAGTTCCGTGGTCCGGAGCGCGCGCTTCCCCCGCGCATGTTCCAGCGCTTCGCGCGCCGACGTCATCAGCTCCTGAAACAGGTCCTTCTTCATTGTTGCCTCTCCCTCATTGCCGGAGATCCAGCGCAGTGCGTCATGTCCACTCTGCCCTGATACTCTCCACTACGTGCTTCAGCTGCTGCTTCTGGCCGGCCGCCAGCGAGGCCTGCTCATGCTTGCCGTAGACAAACAGCAGATAGATGACGCAGTGCTCTGGCAGCCAGAGGTAATGGACCCGGGCAGCGCCGCGCTTTCCCCTGCCACTCGCCGGCGTCCGGAGCTTTCGCAATCCAGGTACCCGCATCTACGACGCCCGCACCTGGATTGGCCAGCAGGGCTTCCTGCAGGGCCTGGAGTTCTGCCTCGAGCCCGAGTTGCCCGATCCGCCGGGTAAAGACCCGGGTTTCCACGAACCAGAGCCGCATCGCCCGCTCCGCTACAATGTAGCACGCTACCTAGTAGTATAGAATACCGAACAAATACCGAACATCAAGCACAACATACAGCCCGCCGGGCAGGGGCGCCATAGCGGCTGCTGACCGAAGCCATTGGCTGCTGGCTGCTTGAAGCTGTCATTGGCGTGTCATTGCGGGCCGGGCCACAAGGTTGCTTCGTCGCACCCCCCGGTGCTCCTCGCAATGACGGTGCGTGGTAAGGCGCCAGCCAGCGACAACCTATCCCTTTGCTGCCTGCAGCCTGGCGATGCGGCCGCGGATCTCGCTCACCCGGGGTTGTAACGGCGCATCGGCATCCTTCCACAGCCCGGTGAACTCGCTGTAGCGCTCGATGGCGCGCGCCGTATCGCCCTGCGCCTCGTAGAGTTCGCCCAGCATGAGGAGCGAGCGGGGTTGGAAGGCGGCCTGATTGAAGCCGAAGGGGTCGGGTGTGGCGCGAGACCGCTCCAGCTCGGCGATCGCCGAATCTGGGCGACCAAGTTCCCGCCACGCCATGCCCCGGTAGAACCCGCCCAGCCTTGGCGGCAACTGATAGGCATCCTCCGCAGCGTGCAGTTCCGTGATCGCATCCCGCCAGCGGCCCTCGGCGTACGACACCGCAGCCCGGTATGCGGCGCGCTCGCCCGCCGCATCGTCGCTCAGTGCGGCCAGGTCGCGATCGAACCCCTGCAAGGCCCGCCGGGCCAGTTCCGGATTGCGGGCGAACAGCCCAACATCGCGCAGGTCGCCCCACCGGCGCTCGCTCGGCGGGATCTTCTCCATCGGCGCGCGGGCCAGTCCGCGATCGAGGGCGGCCAATGCCTCGGCATTGCGCTCCATCATCAGGTTGAAAAAGCTGGTGTCGAGCGCGAACGCCAGCAGGTTGCCCACGGTCGGCTGGGCCTTGTAAAGCGCCTCATCGCCGCGGACTGCAGCCGCGAGCGCGTCCCGCATCCGCCCTCGCAGCGAGTTTACCGCACTGCCCTTGTTGCCTGACTGGATCGCCTGGCGGAGGGTATGGGGATCGGCCCCGACTGCCCGGCTAATGGAATCGGCCAGGTCGTAGTCGGACTTGGCCCACGCGGCGTACCATTCCGCTTCCCAGATGTCATTGCTGCGGGGAAAGGTGGCCCGATAGCGAGCCACCGTGGAATCCACATCGGCGATGTGGCCCGTATTGATCTGGGCGATCAGCAGGTTGGTGAACGCCCCGCCGAAGGTGCGCGGCAGCCGCACCACGCGGCGGTATAACGATTCGGCGCGAGCGTACTGCCGCAGTTCGCCGAGTACCACCGCGGCGTTGTTGAGCGCCGAGGTATTGAGGGTATCAAGCCGGGCGGCCTCCTCGTAGGCCCGGATGGCGCGCTCGGGATCCGGCGATGGCCCCCGAGTGAAGTAGAACCCCTCGGTGAGCAATCGCTCCGTATCGGTGAGCCGATCGCGATGCCGGTACGCGGTCGAGATCGCGTCCAGCAAGGCCTGGCGGTCGCGGCCCTCGTTGTTGAGCAGCACGGCGAGCTTGCGCCAGGCCATCGCGAACGCGGTGTCGAGCTGCACCGCTTCGCGGAGCAGCGCCATGCCGCGTTCCATCTCTCCCTGTTCATCGGCGAGCCGGGAGCCTTCGACGTACTTCCGGAGCGCGGGCAGCGACGGGGTGGTGACCCGCTCCAGCTCGCTGCTGGCCCGGATGTCCTTGAGCGATTCGCCCGCCTTGCTGCGGATCTGCTTGCCGAGGCGGCCCAGTGCTTCAAGGATGCCGTCCTGCGTCGCCGCATCCTCGCGGAACACCGCCAGATCGCTGCCGTCGAGGGCGGACACCAGCCGCGCCGAGATGATGTAGCTCTGGCCGATCTGCTTGATGTCGCCGTCGAGCACCGCCTTGGCACCCTCGCGCGTGGCGATCTCGCGGGCCACGTCATAGAGCACCGGCTGGTTGACCGGCCGCTCCATCAGCGTCAGCGCATCGCGGATGGTGGACCGCGTGAGGATCTCGAGGGAGTTCGACTGGGCCAGGTCCGTGCGCAGCGCCTCGGCCGCGGTCGCCCCCAGCGTCGAGTCGCTGGGCGGCGAGACAAAGTCGGCGACCATGAGCGGCTCGTGCTCGCCGAAGGCGCCGCTGCCCCGGAGCGACCCCATCGGGCCGATCCCGAGGGCGCGCAACACCATGAAGGCGATCACCAGCACGGCAAAGCCACCCACCGCCAGGGCGCCCCCGAACCAGGTGCGGCGCCATGAGACGTGGGGGCTCGCCTTGATCGCCAGGGTCGCCATCGTGCCCCGCGGCGCGGGAGTACGATTGGGTGTCGCGGTGAAGGCGCGGTGCGTGGTGCGCTGCACGTACGCCGTGAAGAGCAGTACCGGCAGCCCGGCCAGCATGACGCCAGCCGCGCCGGGAAGGACCCAGTCCGGCAGGCCGATCGCTTCGCGCGCGGCCCAGGCGGTGACGATGACCAGCGCCGTCGCCGCGGCCCAGATGACGAGGGCGCGTCCCAGGCGGATCGTCCCGCCCCGCAGGATCTCCGGCACCGCCCCGCGGCTGCCGCTGGTCGTCACGTTGTCGAGCACCCGGACCAGGTCGGTGGCCCGCTGGGGACGATTCTCCGGATCCTTGGCGAGGCAGGCCATGACCAGGTCCGCCAGTGCCTCGGGGCACTCGGGGCGCTCCAGGAGCACGTTGCGCGGCGTCTCGCTCATGTGGGCGGCGAGCAGCTTGGTCGGCGAGGTCGCGACGAACGGCGGATGCCCCGCGATCATCTCGTACGCCATGACCCCGAACGAGTAGAGGTCGGCGCGGTGGTCGGTTCCGGGATCACCAGCGGCCTGTTCGGGCGCCATGTACGCGGGGGTTCCGATCGAGGTGCCGACCTGGGTCAGCGTCTGGCCGGCATCGCCGCCGGTGCGGGCGGCGCTGATCGCCTTGGCGATGCCGAAGTCGGTGACGGTGGCGCTCCCCCGGGAGAGCAGCACGTTGTCGGGCTTGATGTCGCGGTGGATGATGCGCTGGTCGTGCGCGTAGGCGAGCGCGCGGGCAACGTCGCGCAGGATGCTGACGATCTCGCCGATGCCCAGCGGTTCCTTGCCGAGGCGATCGCGAAGCGAGTCGCCGTCAATGTACGGCATGGTGAACCACGGGAGGCCGTCGACCTCGCCGCTGGCGAGCACCGGCACGACATGGGGATGCTGGAGCTTGGCGGCCAGGAGGACTTCACGCCGGAACCGCTCGACCGAGATGCCCGCCAGCAATTCCGGCGCGAGCACCTTGACGACCGCCCGGCGGTCGAGCGCCACCTCACGCACCAGGTAGGTGCGCGACATGCCACCACCGCCGAGCTCGCGCTCGAAGGCGTACACTCCGGCCAGCGCCTGCTCCAGTCGCGGGCGGAGGTCTTCCATGATGCCTCGTGTGGTAGAGGAACGCCCTAATTATGTGGCCTCGCGGCGGCATGGCAAGCGGGCGCGGACGGCCGCTGGTCGTTGGTCGCCGAAAGCCAGCCGCCAGCTGCCAGCAGCGCTACGGCGCTACCACTACGCTATCCACGAAGAAATCGGTTGCACCGAAGCAGCTGGTCGGCAGGCCCCGGTGCTCCTCGTAGAAGAGCAGGACCCGCTTCCCCACCGCCGGCCGCAGCGTCGCGATCAGGTCCT
>DASSOW010000126.1:0-2980 GCA_035700175.1 Gemmatimonadales bacterium
GCGGGCGGCGGCATCTTCAACGTCAACGGCACCGTGAGCATCGATCCGGAGACCGTCACGGGCAACACCCCGGACAACTGCGCGGGCCAGGCGGTGAGTAACTGCGTCAACTGAGCATAGGGAGCAGGGCATGAACGTGGATCGGTTTCGCGCTCTTGCCGCGACAGCCGGAGAGCGGGCGTATCGCGCGATGAGGCGATCCATCACGGCTACACGCATCGTGCTCATAGTTCTGGCTGGGATGCTGGCGCTGCCCATAGCCCAACTCGCCTCCCCGGTGGAGGCGATCGGGCGCCCACGTTCGGTGACCAGGACGATGCGCAACCCCGCGACCATCAATCTCCCGGCCTTCAACGTCAGCCCGGCCGAGGCGCTGCTCTACCCCTCCCCTATCGTGGTCAGCGGGATGCGGGGGCGGATCCGCGACGTCAACGTGCGCCTGGTGGGCATCCAGCACCGCTTTCCCCGCGATCTGGAGGTGTTGCTGGTGGGACCGGGCGGCGCGACCGCGGTCGTGATGGCGAACGCCGGGCAGGGATTCGCCATCAATGAGGTGGCACTTACGCTCGACGACGAGGCGCACGCCCCGCTCCCGGCTGACGCCAAACTCCAGACCGGTACGTTCCGGCCCACGAATACCACGGGCAGCACGATTTCCTTCAAGCCTCCGGCGCCGGGAGCGGTACCGAACGCGGCCCTGTCCGTCTTCGACGACCGCAGCCCCAACGGCACGTGGCGCCTCTTTGTACAGGACGAGGACGGCCCCCTCAACGCGGGCAAGATTGTGGGAGGCTGGGAGTTGGAGATCACGACGAAGATGAAGGGCAAGAAGTGGCGGCAGGAGGTTCAAGGAGAGCCATGATTTGAGGCGAGCGATATTGACACTGCCAACGCAACCGGTTTACCACGTGACACCCTATGATGATCCCTGCATCAAGGATCGGCATGCCGTGGATCTGCTCGAGCGCGAGTCTCATCTGGCCCAACTGGAGGAGCACCGGCGGCAGGCTGCCGCCGGGCATGGGCGGCTGGTGCTCGTCGGGGGGGAGGCCGGGGTCGGCAAGACAACGTTGGTCGACGCGTTCTGCCGCCGGATCGCCGCGGACGCTGCCCCACTGCGGATGTCGTGCGATTCGCTCTCCACGCCGAGTCCGTTGGGACCGGCTCTCGACCTGGCGCCGAAACTCGGGCTGCTCCTCGATCATCCACCGGTCGATAGCGAGGAACGCGACCGGATGTTCCGGGCCATCCTCCACGCCTTCGCGGCGCGCCCGGAGTTGACGGTAGCCGTGGGCGAGGATGCCCACTGGGCGGGCGGGGTCTCGCTGGAATTTCTGCGCTTCCTGGCGCGGCGCATCGGCGAACTTCCGGTGCTGTTCGTCGTCACCTACCGCGACGACGAGATCGGGGCGACGCACCCCCTGCGCCGGCTACTCGGGGACCTGGCCACGGCGCCGACGGTCCATCGCCTGAGTCTATCGCCTCTTACCGAGACGGCTGTCGGCCACCTGACGGCCGGCAGCGAGCATGACGCGGCTGCGCTGCACCGGCTGACCGGGGGCAACCCCTTTTTCCTGACCGAGGTGCTCGCTGCCCAGGGGGAAACGGTGCCGGCCACCGTCGGCGACGCCATCCTTGCCCGTGCCGCGCGGCTGTCTCCCGAGGCAAGGGCGGTGCTCGACGTGGCGGCGGTGATCGGCTCGGCGATCGACCTCGATCTGCTGCTGGCCGTGGCCGGGCCGGTGCTGGACGAAGTCGACGCGGGCATCGCCAGCGGGCTCTTGCGGGAGACCGACGACGGGCTGGCATTTCGCCACGAGCTGGCGCGCGAGGCGATTCTGGCGGCGGTGACGCTGCCCCGGCGCCGGCTGCTGCACGCTCGCGTGCTGGCCGCGCTGCAGCAGGCGCCGGCCGAGTCACGCGATCTGGCGTTGCTGGCCCACCACGCCGACGCGGCGGGCGACCGCGATGCGACGCTGGAGTACGCCGTCGCCGCCGCCGAACAAGCGTCCAGGCTGCACGCCTATCCCCATGCGGCCGACCAATACTCCCGCGCGTTGCGCGTCGCCGACCGGCTGCCCGCGGGCGAGCGCGCCCGGCTGCATGAAGAGCGCTCGGTGGCCTGCTACCTCAGTGCGCGAGGCGAGGAGGCTATCGCCGCTCGCCAGGCGGCGATCAGGCTGTGGCGCGGGCTGGGCGACCGGCTCCGGGAGGGGGACAGCCTGCGCTGGCTGTCGCGCATCCACTGGTTTGAGGGCAACGGCCCCGAGGCGGAAACCGCGGCGATCACCGCGTTGGAAACCCTCGAAACGCTCCCGCCGGGACCGGAGCTGGCGATGGCCTACAGCAACCTCGCCCAGTTGCGGATGCTGGCCAGCGACCTGGACGGCGCCCTCCGCTGGGGAGAACAGGCCATCGCCCTGGCCGAAGACCTTGGCGAGACGGAAACGCTGGTGCATGCCTTGAACAACGTCGGCGTGGCCCACCTCGACGCCGGGGACGAGCGGGGAGACGCGGAGCTGCGGCGCAGCCTGCGGCTGGCCCTCGACCATGGTTTCGCCGACCATGCGGGGCGGGCGCTGACAAACCTGGCCTGGGAACCGGTGAAACGCTGGCGGCTCGATGAGGCCGAGCGCCGGCTGGCTACCGCCATCGCCTACGCCATCGAGCACGACCTGGACAACTACCGCTGGTATCTGCTGGCGACGCGGGCACTCATCCGCGCCCGCCGGGGCGCCTGGGAGGACGTGGAGACGGAGCTTCGTCCCATCCTGCGGCAACCGGGGCTTTCCTCCCTGGTTAGCATGGTGGCGCTGACGGCGCTGGGGCAGATCGCCGCGCGGCGGGGTTCCTCCGAATCCGCGGCGCTGCTGGTCGACGCGCTGGACCTGGCCGACAGAACGGGCCAACTCTTGCGGATGGGACCGGTGCGCGCCGCGCGCGCCGAAGCCGCCCTCCTCGCCAACGACCCGGAGCAGGC
>DASSOW010000127.1:0-6638 GCA_035700175.1 Gemmatimonadales bacterium
GGCGCAAAGGTCTGATCATGGCTCGCATTGACGTCATCATGCCGCAGATGGGTGAATCGATCGCCGAGGGCACCCTCTCGCGCTGGCTCAAGAAGGTGGGAGATCCGGTCAAGCGCGATGAGCCGATCTTCGAGATCTCCACCGACAAGGTGGATGCCGAGATCCCGGCGCCGTCGGCAGGAACGCTGGCCGAAATCCTGGTGCAGGAAGGCCAGACCGTGGCGGTGCAGACCGTCGTCGCCCGGATCGAGACCGAGGCCGGTGCTGCGGCCTCGGCGCCTGCTCCCGCTGCCCCAGCTCCAGAGCCCAAGGCGGAGGCCCCGGCCGCGAAGCCGGCTCCGGCTCCGGCCCCCGCGCCGGCTGCACCGGCCGCATCGGCTCCTGCTCCCAGGCCGGCGCCAGCGCCCGCCGCTCCCCAGCCGGTGACTGCCTCCGCTCCCGCGCAGGGTAACGGCTCCGAGACCTTGGAAGACCGCCTCAAGCGGCGGTCCACGCCGCTGGTCCGGAAGATGGCCGCCGAGCACAACCTCGACCTGGCCTCGATCCCGGGCAGCGGCCTCGCGGGACGGGTGACGCGCAACGACGTCCTGAATTATCTGGACCGCGGCGCGCAGCCCGCCGCAGCTCCCACGCCCGCCGCGCCTGCCCCAGCACAACCGGCGGCGCCTGCGCTCCAGCCTGCAGCAGCAGTGACCGTCACCCATCCGCCGGTCGAGCCGTGGGAGGGCGACCGGGTTGAACCGTGGTCACGCATTCGGAAGCTCACCGCCGATCACATGATCATGTCGCGCCGGGTCTCGGCGCACGTCAACACGATCTTTGAAATCGACTACTCGCGCATCGTGCAGATCCGTGCCGCGCGCAAGAAGGAATTCGCCGAGCGCGGTGTGAGCCTTACCTATCTGGCCTTCATTGCCAAGGTGGTGGCCGACACCCTCCGGCGGCACCCGGTGCTCAACGCCGCGGTCACCAGTGAAGCGACGGTCTTCCGCCGTGACATCAACCTGAGCATTGCAGTCGCGCTCGACTGGGGCCTCATCGTGCCGGTCATCAAGCACGCGGACGAGCTCTCGCTGCTCGGCATTGCGCGCGCGATCAACGACCTGGGCGAGCGGGCGCGCACCAAGAAGCTGAGTCCGGACGAAGTGCAGCGTGGCACCTTCACCATCACCAACCCCGGCGTGTTCGGCTCGCTCATTGGCACGCCGATCATCAACCAGCCGCAGGTGGCCAACCTCTGCGTCGGTGCCATCACCAAGCAGCCCGCGGTCATCACCGTGGATGGCTCGGACGCCATCGTGGTGCGCTCCAAGGGCTTCCTCGCGCTTGCCTTCGATCACCGGATCGTGGACGGCGCCGATGCCGACCGGTTCATGGCGGATGTGAAGCTGGCGCTGGAAAACTTCCCCGACACGGGGGCCTGACCCACCATGGCGCGACGCATCTTCGAGGCTGACGGCCAGCAGTGGCACGTGGCGCCATCGGGGCGCACCACGCAGTATGGCCGGGATGAATTCAGCGTCATCTTCTGCCGCATCGGTCCTGACGGCGCCGTGGCGGAACAGCGGGTGAGCCGCTATTCACCACGCGGTACCAAGGTGCGGGAGCTGTCGCTCGCCAGCATGGATGACGGGGCGCTTCGCCGGATGCTCGCGCATAGCCAGCCGGCATTTACGGCGCCAGAACTGGGGTATCACCGCTGAACTCCCCGCTGCCGCCCACGGTTGACCTGCACCTTCATTCCACCGCATCCGATGGCAACCTGCCGGCCGAAACAGTGGTGGAGCGGGCGGCGGCCGCAAGGCTCACCGCCATTGCCCTCACCGATCACGACACCCTCGCCGGCGTCGCCGCGGCTGTCGCCGCCGGCGAACGGCTCGGCGTGCGGGTGATCGGCGGCTGCGAGTTCTCCTGCGCTGCCCCCTGGGGCGAGATGCACGTGCTCGGCTACTTCCTGCCGGAGAGCAGTGCCACGCTCGATGCCTTTCTGGCCGGCTGCCGCGCTGACCGGGTGCGCCGCGCCCGCGCCATGGTGGACAAGCTCAGGCGCCTCGGCATCGACCTCACGTTTGATGATGTGCAGCAGGTGAGCGCAGGCGCCGCCGTGGGACGGCCGCACGTGGCGCGCGCCCTGGTCAACAAGGGCGCGGCGACGGATTTGTCGAATGCCTTTGACCGCTACCTTGGCCGCGGGCGACCGGGATTCGTGGACAAGGTCCTGCCGACTTTTCGCGAGGTCGCCCGCGTGGCACATTCAGTGGGTGGGGTCGTCTCGGCAGCGCACCTCAAGGACCGCGCCTCGCGCACCGTGCTCGAGCGGTTCCGCAACGAAGGGCTCGATGCCGTCGAGGTGCGTCACCCCAGTCACAGTCCCGAAGTGCGCGAGCGCCTGGCCCAGTTCGCCAATGAGCTTGGACTGCTGCAGACCGGCGGCTCCGACTGGCACGGCGAGACGTCCGCCGAGGGCGACCACGGCACCATCGGCTCGCAACAGGTGCCGCTGGAGTGGCTGGAGGCGCTTGAGAGGCGGACGGACGGAGCAACGACTGGACGGCTGGACGGTTAGACGGCTGGACGCCGGGCGCAACAACCAGCCGTCGAGCCGACCAGCCGTCGACGGAGTACACATGGCAATCCCTGATTTCACAGGAAAAGTCGTCCTCGTCACCGGCGTCGGCCGGGCGGGACAGATCGGCAACGCCGTCGCCCTGGCCTTCGGCAAGGCGGGCGCGCGCATTGTCGCGAGCGATCGCAATGCCGTGGGCGTGGCCGAGCGGGTTCGCGAGTTCGTGGCCGCCGGCATCGATGCCCGGCCAGCCGCGGGGGATCTCACCGAGCCCGACGTCGCCCTGCTCGCCGTGGAGACGGCCCGCAAGCACTTCGGTCGGCTCGATGTGGTCGTCAACGTGGCCGGCGGGCTCACCACCTACGGTGCGTTCGAAAACGTGAGCCGAAACGCGCTCGAACGCGAGCTCGCCATCAACGTGAAGACCGCATTCCTGGTGTCACAGGCTGCGGTGTCCGCGCTCGCCGAGACGAAGGGCTGCATCGTCAATTTCGCGTCCATTGCCGTCAAGCATCCGGAAGCCAACCTGTCGGCCTACAGCGCAGCGAAGGGAGCGGTGGCTGCGCTCACGGCGGCGCTGGCGGTCGAGCTGGCGCCGCGCGGCATCCGGGTAAACGCCATCGCGCCGGCGATGGTGCGGACCGCGGAGAACACTGCCTCAGTCGGCGCGGATGCTGACTACGTCGAACTCGATGCCATCACCGGTGCCGTCATGGCGCTCGCCGCCCCGAACGAATCGGTGACTGGTGAAATTCGCGCCGTCACCTCACGCACCTCGTGATATGGAGCTCGCCGGTCGCGTTGCCCTGGTGACGGGAGCCGGACAGCGGCTCGGGGCGGAATTTGCCCAGGCGCTGGCCGGACGCGGGATGGCGCTCGCCCTCCACTACAATCGGTCGGCAGAAGGTGCCGAGACGTTGCGCGATGCGATCCGGCATGCGGGTGGCCGGGCTGACGTTTTCCAGGCCGATCTTACTGATGCCGAGGCTGCGCAGCAGCTCGCGCCCCGGGCCGCGGCAGCGCTCGGTGGGCTCGATGTGCTGGTCAATTCGGCCGCGGTGATGTATCACATCCCGTTCGAGAGTACCTCGATCGAGCAGTACGACGAAGTCCTGGACCTCAATCTCCGCTCGCCATTCTTTGTGGCGCAGGGGGCCGCGCCCATGCTGCGGCAGGCGCACGGGCGCATCGTCAACATTGCCGACCTTGGCGGACTGGAACCATGGCCGGGGTACGCCGCGCACTCGGTGGCCAAGGCGGGAGTGGTCATGCTCACCAAGGTGCTGGCGCGCGCACTCGCGCCGGACGTCAACGTGAACGCCATCGCGCCCGGCACCGTCCTGGTGCCGGATTCCTATACGGAAGCCGAACGGGCCCGGCTGGCCGACAACACACCGCTCAAGCGGCTGGGTACGCCAGGGGATGCCGTCAACGCCCTGCTGTACCTGCTCGAGGGCGGTGACTTCGTAACCGGCGACATCCTCGTGGTGGACGGTGGCCGGCTCCTCCGCTGAACTGGAATTCCGCGACATCGTGGTGGTCGGTGGCGGGTGCTACGGCTCCTTCTATGCCGGGCAGCTTGCCGCGGCGCGTCATCGCGGCGCCATCCGGTACCGGCGCGTGATCGTCGTGGATCGGAACCCGCAGTGTACGGTGGCGGCAATGGTGCCTGACGCACTGCGCGAACTTCACCTGGGCGAGTGGAGCGATTTTTTCGACGGGTGGCTCGGCGGGGAGGCTGGGGAGGGTGATGCGATCGTACCATCGCCGCTGATGCCGCACCTCATGTTCGAGTGGCTCGAGCGGCGGGCCCGCCTTCGCTGGCCCCATCGCATCGTCGAGCGTGTATCGCTCGATACGGCGGGCGATACCCCGTACGACGTGCTGCACGCCGACGGCACTCGCTATCTCTCGTACGCCGACTGGATCTGCCCGGTTCACTGCATCGAACCGGCCTCCTGTCCCATGATCCGGGCGCCGCGCACGTGGGAAATGCGCGAGGCCGTGGCCGACCTCGTGCGCCGCCGCGCCGCCGACCGGCGGATTGCAGGGCCCCTGGTCTTTCACTGCCGCCATCGCGCCTTCGGGGTGGGCATGTTCGATGTTGCCGAGGTGCTGGACGCCGATCGGCAGCTGCAGCGGGCCGGGACAGAGGCCGGCCCGTTCGAGGCCGTGATCGGGACCATTTCATCCTGCCACGGCGCCGTGAGCGCGTTTCACGTCAGCGGCTGACGGCCGGAACCCCCGGCCGTTCTATATTGTGGCAATGTTCTTACAACCGGCGCCGGATGCGCCCAGACCAGGGTGGGAGTGAGCGTGGCCGCCATCACGGATTTTGACGTCATCATCATCGGAGGCGGGCCCGCGGGCCTCTGCGCGGCGATGTACGCCGGGCGAGGGATGCTCAAGGCGGTGCTGCTGGAACGCGGTGTGCCTGGCGGCGAGCTGCTGAATACCGAGCTGATCGAGGACTATCCCGGGTTCGAGAGCATCAAGGGGCGGGAACTCGCGCGGCTCATGACCGAGCATGCTGTCAAGTTTGGCGCCGAAATCCGGCAGGAAGAAGTCGAGTCGATTCGCCGTCGTGAGGACGGGCTCTTCGATGTGCAGTGCGCCTCGGGAGATACCTACATGGCGCCGGCCGTGATCCTGACCGCCGGCGGCACCCCCACCAAGCTGGGCGTGCCCGGCGAGGCCGAGTTCGCCGGACGCGGCACGTCGTACTGCGCAGTCTGCGACGGTGCCTTCTTCAAGGGAGAGACCATCGCCGTGGTCGGCGGCGGTGACGCCGCGGTGGAAGAGGCGGACTATCTCACCCGCTACGCCAGCAAGGTGTACGTCGTTCACCGGCGCGACGAGTTTCGCGCCTCGAAGCTGCTGCAGGAGCGGCTGTTCGCCAATCCGAAGATCGAGGTGCTCTGGAACAAGGTGGTCACCGAGATGACCGGTGAGCCCAGCGGGCTGCGCCAGGTCCATCTCGAGGACACCGAGACGGGCGAGCGCTCCGCGCTCGACGTCACCGGCTGCTTCATCTTCATCGGCTTCCGGCCCAACAGCTGGCTGGTGAAGGACCACGTGGCCCACGACGCCGCAGGCTATCTCATCACCGACGACCGGATGATGACCTCGGTGCCCGGCCTCTTCGCTGCCGGCGACCTCCGGGTGCAGCTGACCCGCCAGGTGACCACGGCGGTGGGCGACGCGACCACGGCCGCCATCGCGGTCGAGAAATTCCTGGCCGAGCGCAGGATGGCGGGGACAGCCGATGGTGCCTGAGCTTGACGTTGTCGTGATGCCCAATGGGCAGTTTGCCGAGAACTGCTATCTGGTGGCGGACACGGCGCGCCGGGAAGCGGTCCTGATCGATCCGGGCGAGGAGCCGCACATGTTCCTCGCCGAGCTCAATACCCGCGCCTGGACCCTGACCGGTATCTGGCTCACCCATGCGCACGTCGATCATGTGCTGGGCGTGGGCGCCATCAAGTCCCGGGTCAACGTGCCTGTCTGGCTGCATCAGGACGACCGCTCGCTGTACGACGCGGCCGCTACACAGGCTGGCTGGTTCGGGATCCAGCTTGACACCCTGCCACCACCCGAGCACGCCCTCGCGCACGGCGACACGCTCTCCGTTGGCCGCTTCCCCTTCGAGGTTCGGCACACACCGGGGCACTCACCGGGTAGTGTGAGCCTGGTGGGGCACGGCATGGTATTCTGCGGCGACGTGCTGTTTGCCGGCAGCATCGGCCGCACCGACCTGCCCGGCGGCGACATGCCGACGCTGCTGCAAAGCATCCATCGTCACCTCCTCACCTTGCCGGACTCAACCGTGGTGCGAAGCGGGCACGGACCCGAGACGACCATTGGCGTCGAACGGCTGACCAATCCATTTCTGACGGCGGATATTGAAGTTGACTGAAGACGGACGGGACGGACGGGACGGACAGGGCGGACAGCCTGACAACTCGTCCGCCTCGTCCGCCTCGTCCGCCCTGTCCGCCCCGTGCCAACGCTGCGGTTTCCCGGTCTCCGCCACGCCCTCCGGCTGCAAGAACCCCTGTCCCAACTGTGGCAC
>DASSOW010000128.1:0-11854 GCA_035700175.1 Gemmatimonadales bacterium
GTAGTCGGTGCCGCATGCGGCGATGAGCAATCGCTTGAGGTCATCCAGCGTCGGCTCGGTAGTCGCGCTGGTGTCGGGCTCGGTGACCAGCACGCCGATGGGGCCGATGTCCTTGTAGATGATCTGGCCGTTCCTGATCTCAAACTCCTCCCGGCCAAAGGCGTACTGGCCCGCCGCGGAGCGGTGCACTCCGTAGGGAGGCGTTTCGGTCATCTCCACTTCTGCGAGGATGCTGCTGGTGGTCTGATCGCAGCCGGGGAACTCGATGCTGGCGGACTTGCGGACGACACTCCGGCCGCCGTCGCACCCGACGAGATATTGCGCCTGCACGATATCGCCATCAGCCAGGGTGAGGCCAACGCCGTCGTCATCCTGGGCGAACCCGGTGACTTCACGACCGTAGAGGATGGGTACGCCGAGCTCGGTGACCCAGTCGGCGAGGATGCGCTCGACATGCTTCTGCCTGAGGGCGAGTCCGTAGTTGTGGCGAGTCGGGAAGTCGCTGAGATCGAGGCGGGTACCCGCGAACCCTGCGACTTGCGCCGTCTGTCCCGCGGCGAGGAACCGGTCGGCGATGCCGCGCTGGTCGAGGACTTCGATAGTGCGCGCAGTGATGCCCAGGGCACGCGAGCCGGGGAGCGTCTGGTCGGGCCGGCGCTCGACTATGGCAACGTCCACGCCGGCCAGCGCCAGTTCGCCGGCGAGCATGAGGCCGGTGGGACCGGCGCCGGCAATGACGACTGCGTATCGTTTCACAGGTACTCCAGTTCGACTTGAGGGGCCGAGCAATGAGCCGGCGACGCCTGCAACTTGCCCGCTACGGGAAACAGTCGTAAGTCTTACGTCGTAGGACGTACGACATTACCTACGACCCCCAGGGAGATCCCATGGCACGAGTCACCGGCATCGGCGGTGTGTTCTTCAAGAGCAGGGGTGACCACTCAGCGCTGGCGGCGTGGTACCAGCAGCACCTGGGCATGACGCCGGAACCGTGGGGCGGCACCGTGCTGCGGTGGGCCGACGACCCGAACAAGGACCAGGGCGCTACCGTCTGGCACGTCGCGGAACGGGAAACCAAGTGGTTCGCGCCCAGCGACTCGTCGTTCATGATCAACTACCGGGTGGACAACCTCGCCGAGCTCCTCGCAAACCTGAAGGCCGCCGGCATCGAAATCCTCAAGGGTCCCGAATCGGATGACCTCGGCTCCTTCGCCTGGATCATGGATCCGGATGGGAACAAGGTGGAGCTGTGGGAGCCGAAAGGGGCATGAGGCCACGCACCATCCCCTCCCTCCAGACCTCGAAGCACACCACACTCCACACCTTGAGCGCGTCGCCCGCGGAGCCGGCGTAAAACCGGTCGCGGGCGGCGTCCGCGACGGCCATGTCATAGAGATTGTCCTTCCGCTTCCGGGCCGCCGCATAATAATGCCCGACGAGTTCCCGTCCCCGCCGGCTCGCGAGGATCAGCTCAATGGGCGTCTCCATCGCCTTCTTGCGCGACGCGAAGTACTGGCCGGGGATGAAACGCCTGGTGAGGCTCTCCTGCACGAACCGCGTGCCTCCCTCGCCGACAGTCGGACGGCTCGGCATCCGCTCCACCAGCCCCACAAGGTCCGAGTCTTCGTATGGAAATGTCGCGCGCATCCCCTGGAGGCGGCTTTCCATCACGGCCCGTCCCACTGATGCGTCGAAGCCCCACGACCGGTAGTAGGCGAGGTAGCGGTCCATTGGTTCGCTCCCGCCCGCGAAAAACTCGCGCCCCGGCTGGGTGTCGCCCAGCTTGAAATCAGAGCCGATGAGCTGGCGGTAGTCGTCCGACTTCCAGGGGTTGTGGAAGATGAGCCGGTCGGCAGCGCTGCGGTGGGCCCAGTCCGCCCGCTTCACCGCCTGCTGGATCCGCCAGCTGGGAATCTCGTCGCGGGCGCGGAAGATCAGCCGCTTCATGGAAACCGGCAGCGCGCAGATCAGGCGGGGCAGCAGTGCGGTCGGCACCGTCCCGAGCTGCGCCACCATCGTGGCAAACTCGCCGAAGTCGCGAAACAGGTAGTCGCCGCCAGAGCCGTCGAAGACCATGCGATCATCGCCCTGCCTGCGCAGTTCACCATGCGCGACATACGTGGGCAGGCCATTGGGATGACACCACGGCTCCGCGTGGGCCTGCACCCATTCCACCAGCTCATCAAGCAGCCGGTCCGCCGAGAACATGAGCTCGTGATGCTCGAGCCCGAGATGTTGGGCGATCTTCCGTGCGTCCTCGTTCTCGTTGACCTTGCGCTCCTCGAACCCGATCGTGAATGATCGCACCCGGTCGCACTTCGACTTGAGAATCGCGGCGCACAACGTGGAGTCATAGCCTGATGTCAGGAGCACCGTGGCCGAGGTGGCGCCGTCCAGGCGGCGTTCGATGCTGCGCTCGAGGGCAGCCAGGACGATGTCCTCCGCGTCTGACGACGAGGCGTCAGCGAGTGGAGACGCCGAGGCCAGGAACGGCGGCGCGGCCTGGCGACCGGTGTCGGTGAGCTGCCAGGCATGAGCTCGCAGTATCTGCGAGTGGCCCGGCAACGACTTGTAGACATGCTGGTAGGCCGTGTGCGGCGCGGGGAGATAGCCAAGGAAGAAGTACTCGCGCAGCGCCTGGGGGCGGATCTCGTCGGGCCGGAACAGCGACAGCAGGGTGCCAAGGTCGGTGCAGACGCCGTAGCGATCCGCGTCATGGGCGTAGTGGAGCCGGCCAATGCCGATGTTATCGGTGCGCGTGATGAGGTATCCGCGCGCCGCGTCGTACATGAAGGTCGCGAACTCCCCTTCCACCGCCGCGAGCCAGTCGCGCCCCATGGCGCGGTAGCCGAGGGCCAGCAACCGCGCGGGCGAAAGCGGGCCTGCCTCGCCCGCGAGCAACGGAGTGAGTTCCTGCTTGAGCTGCTCGGTGCCGAAGAGCTTGCCGAAGACTCCGCAGACCAGCTCGACGCCCTCATCGCCGGTCCTCGGCACCACCGCCAGGCTCGCATGCGGCATACCAGCAGCTGCCCAGGCCGTAAACCCGCCAGGCGCGCGGACGACCTGCGGTGGCTGCGCCAGCGCGGGCGTCACCCAGCGGTCCGTGGATCCAGCTCTATGCACCAACGCGCCTATCATTTCGCGCCCTTATGTTCCCAGGTGAAAACGCCGCGGGCTCCTCGCTCCGTCCCGACCAATGTCTTGCAGTATGATTGGTCGAGGGTCGGCGGTCGAGGGGCAACGGCCAGGAATTGGCGCGGGACTCCCACTGGCTCGTGCTTTCGTGTGGTCGTGACGTTCCTCCCTCAAGGAACGAATGCCAGCGGACAACCTGTACCGACATGGGACATGGGCTCGACGCGCAAGACCTGGGACTCGTGACATGCGACATCAGCTGCATCACCACCGACAAGGAGGCTCCGCATGGGCGCATGGGGCGTGGGACCATTCGAAAACGATGATGCGGGCGACTGGGTGTGGCAGCTCGAAGAAGCCGAGGACCTTGCGCTGGTGCAAGGGGCGCTCGAGGCCGCCGCACACGCCGACGGTTCCCTCGAATCGCCGACCTCGTCCGAAGCGCTGGCGGCAGCGGAAGTCGTCGCTGCCCTCGCCGGCCATCCCGCCCCTGACTTGCCCGACGAGGTCCAGAGCTGGGTCTCGGCGCATCCCGATCCGGTTTCGCCGGACTTGCGCGCCCTCGCGCTCGCCGCAGTTGCGCGGGTCGCCAGCGACTCGGAGCTGCAGGAGCTCTGGGCTGAGTCGGAGGAGGGCGGCGAGTGGAGCAAACGGGTGGAGGAGTTGCGGGGGAGGCTAGGGAGTAGGGATTAGGGATTAGGGGTTAGGGGCTAGGGGCTAGGGGCCGGGAACTAGGGCCGAGAGCACAGCTCACAGCTCGCAGCTCATAGCTCACAGCTCACAGCTCACAGCTCACAGCTCACAGCTCACAGCTCACAGCTCACAGCTCACAGCTCCACGCGCCTCACCACCTGATCACTGCTCCTTTCCGCCCGCGCAGTCGCGCACAAGTTCCACGCGCCGGTTGCGCGCGCGTCCCTCGATCGTGGTATTGGCTTCGCGCGGCCGGGCGGCCCCGTATCCCGCAACCCGAAGTCGCGCGACGTTCACCTTGTATTGTGCAACCAGCCGCGCGCGCACGGCCGTCACCCGCCGCTCGGACAGTGCCTGGTTTGCTGCCGCCGAACCGATGCTGTCGGTATGACCTTCGAGCGTCGCGGTCCAGCCGGGATGACGCGCGAGGATCCCGGCGATCTCGGCGATCGCACGGTCGGACTCGGGAGCCAGGTGCGCGCTGTTGAAGGCGAAGTAGATGCCCGGCAGCTCAACGCGGCATGACGCGATCAGCTCGCCTTCGAGCGCACCTCCGCCCGGCAGGCTCCCCTTGATCCCGGCTCCCTTCGCCGGCAGGTCGATGCGCGTGGTCTGCAGCACGTTGGCAGTCTCGCGGTACGCCCGGACCCACTTGAGGATCAGCGGATAGGTGCTGTCGGCGAGCACCCAGAGCTCGGGCTGCCAGCGTCCCTGGCGCGCGGTGAAGTCGCCACGCAGGTGGAGCGCGGCGAGCTGGACGCGGCGGCCGTTGATGAGCACGGGGAACCGGACGGTGCCCGGGCTCACGGGCGCGATGGTGCCGCGCCAGCGGATGGGCTTCGAGCGCCCGCCGCCCATGCCGAACGCCTGCATCAGCGATGAGCCGGGCGGGATATCCAGGTCCATGATCTGCATGCTGTCCGACCGGCCCGCCAGGACCTCCCGGTAGATCGCGCGCGATAGTGCGTGCATCGTGTAGCCCGGGTGCGCTTCCGGCGCGTTCGGATCGTGGAAGAAGCGGAGGCGCCCAGCGGTATCGACGTCGGCCCGCGCCTCGAAATAGCGAAACACCGCGCTCTGCGTGTCGCCATTGTCATACACCTCCTCCGAGCGCCACTCGAAATGGAGGCCGGAGTCGGCTGCAGCCGTCACGAGGTGCACTGACTCGCGCTCGGCGGTGGCGGTAGAGAGGGTCTGCACGATCGCGGTGCCGGTGCGCATGGGAACGAGGCCAGCGGGCGCCTGCGCCAGCGCGGGTGCGACAGACGTCGCAACGATACTGGCCATGCAGAAGCTGGTGCGCGCCGTGTTCATCGCGTCCGGCAATCCACGGTCCCCTCGATCCGGACGCCGTCCTTGGTCTGCCCGCGGAAGGTCGCCATCTGGCCGGTCGCCGTCTTCTTGACTGTCACGGTGCCACGCCCGCTGTTCGGGATGAACAGCGGGTTCTTCACGCCCGGAGGCATTGCGTGGATCTCATACTTGATCTGCCGGTTGTACTGCCCCAGGAAGATCATCTGCACGCCAAATCCATCCGGTTTCCCCTTTCCCGCGACCGTGTAGAAATCGACGGCCACCGGCAGGGGTGAACCGGCCTCGTCGGCTGGAGAAAAGAGGGCCCTGATCTCGCCGTTGGCGATGCTGCAATCATCCGGCCCCCCCTTCACTTCATGGGTGCCGGCATTCTGCCCGCTGGCGATGGTGACGCGAATGGTGCTGGTCTGCGCTACACCGCGTGAGGCGCCCGCGAAGGTGAGCGCTGCCGCGACCATCGCGGCCCGGGTCAGTGTCGTCATGGGAATTCTCCAGGATGCAGTTAGTGAAAGCACGTCGCGGGATAAGCGCCTCAGTGCGAGAACACTTCGCCGAGCGGATGCCGGATGTCGGCCGTGAACGACCCAGTGCGCTGGGCCGGGGGCGACGATTCGTCGCTGCTGTATACGGTGATGAGGTAGAAGTACCGTTTCCCCGCCTCGAGAGCGTTCGACGGCACCGCATCGTACCCTCCCCCTTCGCGCCGGCTGATCTTCGTGTCCCAAACCCTGTTCGATCCGGCCGGGAACGACCAGGTGCGCTCTCGTTCGCTCCACGTGGGCCGGGTGCGGCTGAAGTGCACCCTGATACTCAACATGGGATCACCGGGCAGCAGGAAACCGCCGAGAACGTTGCCATCCCTGGCGCTGATCCCTGTCGCATCGAACGTGATCTTCACACCTCGAGGCCCCGGTGCTGTCCGCACATTGTAGACACGGGTCCTGCGGACCTGGGGGATGCTGGTTCGCGCGTTGTCGGATGGCTTGTCAGGAGATGGCAAGGCACGCGTGCCCGCCAGCGTGTCCTTGCCGGACGGACCATCGCGCAGGGTTCCCTCGACGCTGCTCGTGGGCGTCGGGGTCCGCTCAGTTGCCGAACGCTTCCCGGCGGTGTCAGTGGGGAGCGCGCGCTCGGCAGGGGACGTAGCCGCCGGGGGCGCTGTGCCGCGCAATGGGCCAGCGATGCTGCTGCCAGGTGTGGGCGCAGGCGAGGGTATGACGCTCGTGGTCGCTGGCGTCCGGCTTACGGTCACCGGCGCCTGGCGGACGGCGTGAGTTGAAGACGGCTCCGCACCCGCGCGCGCCGCGGATGTAGCGCCGTCCCGGAGGGAGCCTTCGACAGCAGTGTATCCGCTTGTCCGTGTCCCGCTCGCGGTAGTCCGCGCGTCCTGAACCGACCCGGCGAGCAGCCTGGTCAGATCTGGCTTGTATGCCCCGTGGCTCGAGGCCAGCGGCTCGCCGCGATCCAGCTGATAGAAGGTCCAGAAGTGACTGGGCTCACTCAGGTACCTTCTGAGCGAGGCGGTATCCGGATACGCAAGCACGGCTGGAGCGGACGTGTCGCGTGGGATGCCGAGACTGGCGTTCGATGCCTGTGCGTCGGTCTGGATATCAATGATGACCTCGCCCGGCGGCTCCGGCGCGCCAAACCTCATGTCCCATCCGCAGGAACCAGGACTCATGCGGCCCAGCGCCAGTTCAGCCGTATCGCTCGCGACATTGGCACGATAGCGGATGGCGAGCCGGACGTACCGGGGTGATTGGGGATGCGCCGGACTCGGATTGGCGATCACCCTGAACTCGAACCCCGAAGGGCCGCCGCGACACATCAATTGACGAATGATGGGTTGGGTCCCCGCAGCTGTCGTCCGCTTGGACGCGGGCCCGGCGGCCTCGTTGGATGCACGAGGAATCCATTCCCCCCGGTAGCTTGCGAGCGCCTCTCCCCCGATGATGCGAGTGGGAAAGAGGTAAAACCGTTTCGCGTCGGCCAGGCTGGCGCGGAGCGAGGCGGGGTTGGGGGCGGGGCGCCCGACGGCGTTCACATCGACGTACGCTTCTCCCGGAGGCCCTCCCGACCGGCTATCCCAGGCAATCCAGGCACACGATCCCGCCGGCAGGTTCTCCGCGTCGGCGAGCCTGGCCAACGAGGCGCCCGCAAATCGAAGCGCCATCCGCACTGGCTTTGCTGGATAACTCGCGGGACCCGTCCACGAAGGACTCGGATCGGCATGGACCCGGACCTGGATACCGGACCCGCCATGGCACACCAGCGTTGATGCCAAGGAGCTTCCAGGGGCCGGAGGCGCGAGCTTTGCCTCTGCCTGCGCAAGAGCCGGTGACGGATGCCCTATTGCAACTGCGATACCCGCCACAACCAGGAGTATGCGTGACATCATTTTCCGCCTTTCAGGAGGAACCACTTCTTCACTATCAAAGCTTCAGCTCGCCGGCACCGTGAACCGGAACTGCGCCGGGTCGAGCTTCGGGTTGGCGCGGTGCTTGATCGTCGTGGTCCGCCGGCTGATCTCGTTCCGCGGGTAGCCCTTTGGCGTGTCCTCGAAGACCTTGTGGATGAGGTACGTCTCCGTATCGACCCAGATGGTGATGGCGCGCACGCCCGTTTCCTGCCCGCTCGGATAGCGCCACCGCTCCACGCCAAGAAGCCGGTAGCACTTCCGTCCGTTCACCGTCTCGAAGCCGTCGGCCTCCACCTCCTCCGCGGCGTGCACCGGGCTCGCCATGCGGGCGGCGGGGTACAGATGCGACGGGATCAGCACCGAGATGCCATGGGTGAAGTACCCCGCATTCTTCACCACATTCACCTGCTGGCCAGCCGCGCGCGGGTAGGTCTCGTGCGCCTGGGTGGCGCCGGACCAGGTCTGCAGCTCTCCGCTCTCCATCCAGAGCACGATGTGCTCGTTCGACGGGACTCGACTGCCGGTCTTGTACTCGGCGCCGCCGCCGCGGAACTCGATGAACAGGTTGTTCGGCTCCCGTGTGAAGAACGTCCGGAAGGTCGAGCGGTCGGTGAACCCGCTCGACTCGTCCAGCACCGTGCCGCTGTCGGCATACGAGGTGAGCGCCTCGTAGGCGGCGCGCATCTTCGTGAGCACCTCGTTCGCGCTGTAGGGCGCGGGACGCGGGCCGGCGCCGGACGCCCCGGCGAGGACGACGACGGCAACGGGAATCAGGCTGGTGAACACGGTCGTCCTCCTCGAGAAGTTGAACAGCACTGGGTCGCGGTGCTCATCGGCGCACCAGCTCCACGCGGCGGTTGCGCGCCCGGCCCTCGAGCGTGTCGTTGCGGTCCCTGGGGCTCGCTTCGCCGAAGCCGGCGGTGCTGAGCCGGGTGCCGGCGATGCGCAAGCGGGTAGCGAGTGCCGCCTTCACCGCGGCGGCTCGTCGGCCTGACAGTTCGAGGTTGTAGCGCTCGCTCGCGACGTTGTCGGTGTGGCCCTCGATTGACAGCGTCCAGTCCGGGTTGCGCCGCAGCACTTCGGCGATGTCGCGCAGCGTCGGCTCCGACTCCGGGCGGATTCGTTCGCTGTTGAAGTCGAAGAAGAGATCGTAGACCACCGCACGGTGCTGCTCGCGGAGCGCGCGCTCCAGCCGCAGGATGCGCTCCTCGCTGGCGGTGCGGCTCGAGCCGGTGCAGTGCCAGGCAATCTTCACAGTGCGGAGGTTCCACGCCTCGCTCAGCGCGTCGCCGCCGCTCGCGAACCCATATGCGAGCGTGAGCGGGTTTTCCTCGTCGTCGAGGAACCAGAAGTCCACCTGCGCACCGAGATACGAGCCCCGGGCGTGAACGGCCGGCAGCGCCACCATGGAGTCGTTCACGGTGACGCGCACCGGTTCAGTGCCAACCCGCCGCAGCTTCCAGGTTTCTTCATAGTCGTAGAGGTTCGGTGCCTTGGAGCGGTCGGCCGGGAACCCGTAGTTGCCGCCCTCGACGAGGGTGATCTCGGCCGTGCCGGTGCGCTTGAGCGAGCGCAGCACGGCGGTCGAGACGCCGAGGGTGGTGCTGCCCGGGATCGTGTCGGAGCCGTTGGAGTGGAAATAGTGCGCGTAGAACGTGGCGGCACCGAGGTCCTCGCGGAGCATGACGCGGCGCATGTTCCAGTTGCGCAGCGAGCCGTTCTTCGTAGGCACCTGCGCGGAATAGGTCACCGCGATGCCGCGCGCGTCGGCACTCGCGATGGTCTTGATCGACTCGTAGTCACCCTCGGGGCCGTTAACGGCGGTGACGAGGGTGAGGCCGGGGCAGAGGGGAACGCTTCGAGGCGTCTGGCCGTCGGCCGCGGAGGGGGACAAAGCCAGCGACGCTGCCAGGAGCGCGGCGGTCCCCGAGCGATTCCGCCTGTCCGACGACATTTCAGTTACCTGCCGCCGCGCCGGCGCCGGGTCCCACCACACCGATCACCGACCGCGCGACGGGCGAGGCGGCACCACCACCTCCGCAGTTCGCCGCTGGTGCTGGGCCGGCTGATGCTCCGCCGGCTGGTGCACCGGCCCCGGGTGCAGGCGCACGCTCAGTGGGCGGCATCGAGGGGGCCGGAACAGTGTTGTCGGTTGCTCCCACGGGCAGGTCCTGGTCCCAGAACCTGTTCGACAACTCGCGCTGGGCGGCCCGGAAGCGTTCGCTCGCATCGCGGAAGCGCGCATACTCGGGCGAGTTGTAGTCCGTCATCCCCGTCCGTTCCCACGCCGTCGCCGCGCCGCTCCGAGCCTGCGCCGCCTGATAGGCGGCGCGATTCGCGTCGGCGAGGCGCGCGAGGTACGCCACCCGATACCGCGCCAGGTTCGCGTTGTACGTCGCGATACGCACCTGCCGCGCCGCCGCGCTGACAAGGTCGGACTTGGCACGCGAGTCCCGGCTTGCAGCATTCCATTCTTCGGCGGCCTGCAACCGCTCGGGGGAGTCGTACTCGTAATCCTGTCTTGCCTGGTCGTCGCGGGCCTTCGCGCGTTCGAAGGCAGCGTCTGCCTGCCTGGAGTTTTCCACTGCCTCCTGGTGATTCGCCACCGCATTGTCCAGCTCCGTCTCCATTGCGGCGGCATGTTCCCTGGCGGGCGCGATTTTGGCCTCGACCTGCTCCGGCGGAACCGGTGTCATGCCGGACCCGTCTTCCGCGTAACGCGGCATCCCCTCTTCCTGCGGGGGAGCAGGCCTCCCTTCTTCCCCGGCCGGCTGGCCGGCCCCTTCGGGAGTCTCCGCCGGCGGTTCCGACGGTCGACCGGGCTCCGCTTCACCGCGCTCTCCAGTCGGACGCTGGCCAGGAGGTGCAGCCCCTGAACTCCCTCCACCTGGACAGTCCGGCTCGGGAGTTCCCCCCGGGCGGCTGCCGAAGATCGGAGGCTCTTCGCCTGGAGCCCGAGGTCCGCTCGAAAACCAGGGCCGACCGCTCAGGAGCCCGTTGTACCCGCGCCCCGCGATCGTGCGCATCACGAGCGGCCAGGTGGCGGATGCTACCTCCTGGCCGAGGGCGAGAATTCCCGCGATCAATGCGTTGATGGTGCAGAAGCGGGTCTGGGCGTACGCCAGCTTCACCAACAGGAGCCCGACGGTCCCGTCGGTTGTGGCTCCCGGCTCACCTGGTAGCCCGTAGAGACCATTACGGCAGATCAGGTATTCGAAGGCCCACGCCGCGGAGAACATCCAGCCGAGCTGCACGGCGCGCTCGACCAAGGTCTGTCCCCAGCCGATCCTCGAAACCCCGAGCGCATGCCCCGTGGAGGGATCGATGCGCCACCACCCTTCCACATCCGCGCCCGCTTCGTCGGAAGGCGGACGCACGACGAGTACGTAACCTGCCTTGAGATCGTCCTCCATCCGGATCCTGGTGTCCGCCGAGGCGCGGAGACCGCGAAGCGCCGGATCCGAAGCCGACGTCGCCACGATCCAGTCACCGCCGGCTGCGAACGCTTCGCCGACGGATTCGAAGGGGCGCGCGTTCGAGGGGAACAGCGCTTCGCCGTTCGTGTCGCGAATGCCCTGGCGAAGGCGCGTCGCCGCGCCATCGGTCGCATCAACCGCGACGCCCACGTCGTTCAGCACGATGTCGTTGGCTTCGGCGCGCACCGCCCCGCCGGCCACCGGCCGAAGCCAGAGGTGGCGGCTCAGCAGGTTGGGCTGGTCGATGAACACATCGCCCCGCGGATCGCCTGCGAAGCGCGCCATTGCCTGGGTGTACAGCGGAGTCGGTGGAGTTGTGATCCGTTGCGCCACGTTGATGAGCTCGTTGCCGCCCTGTCCGACGGTGTCCGCCTGCCGCGTTCGGAGCAGCAGCGAGTTGGCTTGCGCGGCCTCGGCAGCGAGGTGGATTACGAATGAGGGGTCGGGTACGCTGCCGAGCAGAAGAATCTCGGTCTGCCGCATCAGCGCGAGATTTCGCGTGGCGCGCCCGGAATCGTTGATCTCAGGTGCGGCGGCGAGTCCGGCGGCACGCGCTGCCGGCCCCGGAAGGTCGAACAGCACCCTGCGCTCGCGGTGTGGCTCCCGACCCGGCACTCTCGTTTCGTACTCGATCCAGGCCGCGGTGAATACGTCGGCGTCCGCCTTGTCGTCGGCGAGGGCACCGATGCCCCGACCGAGCCCGCCCATCGGACCTCCGGCCGCGGAGTGGCGCGACTCGCCGCCCACATCGAGGACCACGTCGGCCCTGGATTCCGACCCGACCATCAGGACGGCGTTCCATTGGCGCTGCGCCAGG